>DATKMQ010000133.1 GCA_035541755.1 Syntrophorhabdaceae bacterium | reverse complement strand
GCAAACGCGCTTTGGATGTCCTTTTGTTTTTTTTGAGTCTGAAGTGACCGCCAATGCATTGGGGCTTGTTTGAGCCTCTATGAAGTCCGGATCTTATGCTAAGACCTGTTGCTGTTCCCCGGGGCCTGCTATATCCTTCCTCTGTCCTTATCTGTTGTCAAGATAAAATTTTTGGGTCGAAATGTCTTTAATGTAAAACCGCTCCTCCGTCTACAACAATAGTCTGGCCGGTAATGAAATCACTGTCCTCCGAGGCAAGAAACACCATGGTTCCGAGAAGATCCTCGGGCAGCTCATCTCGTTTAAAGCACCGGGTTCCAGCCACGGACCTGAGAGATTCTTCGGGATACATCGGGTTTCCGTGCACGGCTTCACTAATCGTAAGTCCTGGGGCAATGGCGTTGACGCAAATTCCATCATCCCCCAACTCCCTTGCCAGGGCCCGCGTCAAAGCAACGATCCCTCCCTTTGAGGTAACGTAGTGCAGAAAATATGGTGTTCCGCTAAAAAAGGTTCCAGAAGAGACATTTATGATTTTGCCCCTCTTCTGTTTTTTCATATGTGGGTATACGGCTTTACAGCAAAGGAACGTGCCTTTGAGATTGACCCGCATCACTTTGTCCCAGTCTTCCGCGGAAATCTGGTGAAAAGGCTTTTTGCCGAGATCAGCAAAAGTAGCTGCATTATTAACCAAAATATCAATTCTCCCAAAGCGCTCGATAGCGTTACGGACGATCTCGTTCGTGTTTTTCTCCTCTGACACATCAGCGCGAAAAGCTAGTGCCTCACCTCCCTTCTTGCCTATCTCGTCTGCAACAGCAGAAGGGTCCAGAATATCGGCAATCACAAGGTGGCAACCTTCTTCACAGAAGCGCAAAGCGTAATCTTTTCCGAGTCCGCGAGCTCCTCCTGTCACGATAGCAACCTTTCCCTGAAGTCGCATAGTGTGCTCCTTCCCGCAGTCGCGACGTGAGCTATTGAACGTAGGGGCTCTTCAGTTTACGGTCCCTCTCCTGCTTGCCCCAGTAAGTGATACGTTCGTATATGTATTGCAGCTGCGCCTCCATTTCGTCCTTCTTGAAGCCCTTCGCCTCCATGTCTTTCATGTAATTCTGTATGACTGGCTCCACGGCCTTTCGCATTTTCTGAATCTCCTCTTCCGGTAGACTGATCATCTGTCCGCCGCGCTGCTTAAAATAATCGAGTCCCTCAAAGTCGGCTGACAGTGTGGTTACAGCATGCTTGTCTACGAACTCTTCTGATGTTTCGTCGAAGATCTTCTTTATATCACCAGGCAACGCATCCCACTTCTCCTTGTTCATGGCAACGTAGAACGTGTACACCAGTCCGGTTGCGCGTTGCGTCAGGGCAGCGTACTTAATCACATCACCCAGTCGAAAGCCCTTCCAGGTCTCCATCGTTTCGAACATGCCATCCAGCAACCCTCTCTGGGCCGCGTCATACGCATCACCCATTTCAAGCGACACGGGTACCGCACCGATCGCCTTGATCGTGTCTGCGGGTCTTCCCATGCCTCTGAACTTTAACCCTTTCAGGTCGTCCATTGTGTGAAACGCTTTCTTCGATGTTGCAAAGATCTGCGGGCCTGGCGACCAAAAGTAGAGCACGTGCACCTCATTCCATTCTTTAGGTTTATACTTCTTGTAGAAATCGTGCTTCACATGTGTGCAGACAAAGCCGCTGGTGTAGCCGACCGGCAGATCGAGCATCTCCGAAAGCGGGAAGCGGCCCCGCGTGTAGGCGGTGTGGCTATTGCCGAGGTCAGAAACGTGGTTCACGATGCCGTCGTAGACCTTGGCCGCTGTGGTGAGTGTTCCACCCGGGTAGTAGGTAATCTCGACCCTGCCGTTGGTGCGCTTCTTTATCTCTTCGCAGAACTGGCCTATCACCGGCGTGGCGGAAAAGGTTATCGGCTGAAAGTTGCTGAACTTCAACTTGATGGGAGCGGTACCTTGCGCATGGCAGGGCACAAAGCCGCCGGCATAGAGCGTAACAGTGAAAAGCGCTACCAGGAACATTCTCCTTCTCATCTTAACTCCTCCTTATTGTTTATTGAGCCTTGTAGGCCTCTATCAACGCCTTCATTTCACTTCATTAGGTAATGAGGTAGAAAAAGCGCGAGTTGCGGGAAGATGAAGAGCAGAGCCGCGAAGACGACGATGCCGAGCAGGAACGGAACTACGCCCTTATACACGGTGGCCATGGGTGTTTTGCTTAACTTGTGCACGATGAAAACATTGGAGGCCACAGGGGGAATGACAATGCCGATCATAATGGTGACCGCGAGCATGATGCCGAACCAGACCGGATCGAAACCGAGCTTCTGGACAACCGGGAAGAAGATGGGGGTGGCAAGAATCATGAAGGCGAGGTCATCGATGAACGAGCCGCCGATAAGGTATACGAAACAGATAATAATCATCACGACATTCCGGTTGAGGGGAAGGCTTGTGGCCCAGTCCGCCATGAGCTGTGGAATGTTTGTGATCGTTATAAAATGGCCCAGGATAGAGGAGCCTCCAATCAGCAGCAGGATCATGCATGCCGTGCGCATCGCGTCTCCGATCGCTTTGACATACCCCTTGAAGCTCAGCTGTTTTCTGACAACCACCATGAGAAGAACCGCCATAGTGCCGACACTGCCCGCTTCCGTAGGGGTAAAAAACCCCTTCAGGAGTCCGACGATCATGAGCATGAAGACGGCAAGGACGACTACCACCTCGGGCAGGGACGCTATCCTCTGCTTCCAAGTGGACTTTTCGCCGGCAGGAGCAAGGGATGGGTTGATCTTAGCCCACCCGTAAATCGTGAGCACAAATAAAAGGGCGATCCCGAGCCCGGGGACGATCCCGGCCAGGAACAATGTCCCTATCGATTGTTCGGTGAGAAGGCCATAGATGATCAGAAAAACTGTGGGCGGGATGAGGCAGCCCAGAGTCCCGACCACGGCCACGAGGCCGGTGGAGAGGGTCTTGCTGTAACCGTACCGATCCATTTCAGGAATAGCCACACTGCTGAAGGTTGCTGCCGTGGCTACTGCTGAGCCGCAGAGGGCCTTGAATGCGGTAGCCCCGCCCACCGTGGCCATCGCGAGTCCGCCTGGAATGTGGCCGATAAACCGGTAGGCACAATCGTACAGCCGCTTCGCGATGCCTGAGGCGAACGCGATCTGGCCCATAAAGATAAAAAGAGGGAAAACCGTGTACCCGTAAGAGACAAAGACATCGTACATGTCCTTTGCCATCATATGGGTGGCTCCCCTGAAATCGACAAGATACGTGAATCCGGCAAAGCCCACCAAGATCATGCAGAAGGGAAGTTCAAGCCCGGTGAAAAATAGGACGATCAACGTCACTAGCGCGACGCATCCCGTCATCAGCTCACTCATAGGTTCCTCCGAAAATCTTGAGGATGTCGCAGAGGAGGACAATTGAAAGCACGAGGAAGCAGAAGGCTAAAGCATACTCAACGGGATAGAGAGGCAGTTCAAGAGTTCCTGAAACCTCCGCCGCTTTGCGCATCCCGGTCCCTATCTTCACCGAATTCCAGCTGATCAGGAGGCACAAACCGATTCCGACACATCGTGTCATGACATTAATAAGGTTCTTTACTGGTCCGGCAAGCCGGTTGAGGACGAAATCTACGGCGATGTGGCCGCGCATCCAGAAGGAAATAGGAACCGTAAAGCCAATGACGATCCCCCCACAGATTGCAATGATTTCTACGGCGCCCGGGATGGGTTTCCCAAACAGCCTCAGCACGACATCCAGCGTGGTGAGAAGCATCATGAACGTCAACGAAACAGCGGCTACGCCCTGCATGAATTGGCTGATCTTCAGCACGCCGGCAAGGAAAACTCTCACAGGACCCTGTCTCCAGGCTTAAAGACGCCCTCAAACATCAGCTTTTTTATTTCGGCGGTAACTTGTTCGAAAGCTTTTTTTGTCATCAGAGGACGAAACATTTCTTCTTTGGGACGAGCACCAAGATCCGGCAAATTGCCGTTCCTACTATGGTAGGTGGACGTAGCATACCTGTCCGACAATGACATTAATGCATTCGTGCTCCAAGGTGTCAAGAAGTTTTTGAATACCTCTTTTAAGACGAGAACAAGTCTACTACATTATATAAGCCGCATTGCATCATGGCCCAGTTGCTGCTTGAAATGGTGTGGTGAGAAAAGGTTGGCGCGCGCTATCAATTAACGAACGTAATCTTCCACGTACTCCAGAAAGCCAATTTTAACTCTTCGAGCAAGGAACAAACGAAATTCATCGTCACGGATTTTTGAAAATCTTTGAATCGTATGAATCGTCGCTTCCACCCGCCCCGCTAATCGTGAACCGTAGGTTGTCAAGGTATAATTCAGGATTACGAAGAGAAAGAACCTGGAAATCAGCCGCTGAATTACGATGTCGGCTGGATACGGCTTATAGAAATCACTGTTGCTGTTTTAGAATAAAGGGTCACTGTTTTGAAGAGTGGAAGACTCAGGAAGCTCCGGTTATGCAATCATGTGCAATCATGTTGACACTATCGATGAACAAAAGGTATTTTCTCTCATTACAACGGAATGGCCGGGCTGCCTGAAAACGAGTTGGCGTTTTCTTCAATTCAGGGGGTGTCCATGAGAGAAAAAGTTCTTGAATCGGACGTTCTGTGTGTGGGAGGGGGAATAGCCGGCCTCATGGCGGCCATCCGGGCGAGCGAGTCGGGCGCCAAGGTGGTGGTGGCTGAAAAAGGAAATACGTTACGCAG
>DATKMQ010000132.1 GCA_035541755.1 Syntrophorhabdaceae bacterium | reverse complement strand
GGCTGAGTGGTTTGGGATTAGGTAGCTTTAATTGTTCCTTCTTGGAAGCGAGCAGCAGGCTTCCTCAGAGAAAAATCGACATTACAGGCGGGATTCAATACTCCTTGTTGAAGGCTAAAGATATGCAATAAGTCACTATGTGTTCGAGCAGCCTGTTCCTTTCTTTAATGACAACTTTCAGAAGTGATCAAAGACTCAGTCGATCGATCGGCAAACTCATATCTTTCAGATCGTATTCGAGCCCCAGGTCGGTGAACATCGATTTTGCTTTTTGCAGAGACTCTTTGCCGTTTCCTGCATTGATTTCCGAAGATGGACCGTTGCTCACGCAGCATCGCGTACCAATCTCGGCAAAAGTCCTTGCGAGATGGGCACGGGCGCCCAGGCGTGTCCCTTCGCTAATTGCCTTTTGCCACCACCTGAATGCACCTTTCTGATCGTCGATCAACCAGTTATAAACGCCCATAAGCCTATATGCTTCGGTCTTAAATAGTGCCGCTTTCTGGCACTTGTCGATCAGCATCTTTCCTGACTTGAAGGCATTCCGCCGGTACTCGGAAGATTCGCCCATTTGGCCGTTACAGAGTGCTTCTTCAAGGCGGCGGAGGTCGTATTCAAACTGGGTCCTCAAAAGAAACGACAACTGTATGGGAACGGCACGCACCTTGGATCTGATCTGCTGAGCCCGATCCAAAGCTCTTCCGGCTTCTTCCGTTTCCTTCATCAGCAGGTGGATTGAGGCTTTCAGGGACTGCATGGACAACTCCGACTGTGGCCAGGTCTTTCTCACCACAAGATCGATGCCTCGATTCACTTCGGCCCTTGCTTCCTCGATCTGGCGACATTCAATAAGCAGCTGCATATTCAGTAAGTATTTCAGGAGGCGGGAAGCATCGTTGTCATACGTTTCGGCGATTTCGCCCAATTTCGCTACGAACAATCTTGTTGTATCGAAATGGCCCTGGTAAATTTGTGGGAGCCCTTTCCAGTAGTAGTACCCTGAGGCCCAAAACGTTTCCCCGAGTCTCAGTATCCTCCTCACCAGATCCTGATCGCATTCCGCGATCTGATTCCACTCCCCCTTCAGGAAAAGGTGCTGTGTGTCTACCAGGTCGTATATGATGGACTGCCTGGCGTCATCCCGGTCCAGCCGGGGCTTTGCATAGTCAGCGATTCTTCTGGCCGTGCTCAGGGAAAGGCCCCCGAAGGAGAACAGGGTGCTGGCTCCAGCAAAGATAGCAATCCCCAATTTGAACCTGCTGGGTTCGAAGCGGACGGCCGTGGCATGGAAGAAGAAGAATTCCGATACAAATCTTTTGGGGTTGATGATGACGAGCGCTTCAGCTTTCTTGTAATACAGTTCCACAGCTTCAATATCCCGCTGGCTGGGGCGCTTCTTGAAGTATCGCGACGGCAAGTAGAGAGCGAGCAAAAAGGTCGTGACACTTGACAGAAGCCTCAGTGTCTTGGAAACGGAAGTCTTTGGTAAGGTGCCCCAATAATAGTTCAGAGCCTTGTCAAAATGTTCAACCGCCTCTGTGTACTGCCCCCGGTTAAAAAGCGCCAGCCCGATATTCTTCTGGAGCATGGCAAGCTTCGCGGGTTCAACGTTTTCGCCCTGCAATCTTTCATAGATAACCAGCGCTTCCTGGTAATAGCGAAGCGCCTCGTTCGACGCAGAAGACCTCAGAGCTTCTTCCCCGGCCTTTATCAAACACTCTTCTGCCTCTTCCAGGCTCTCAGCCTTGCCATAATGATAGGCGAGCATCCCGTAGCATTCGTGGAGCCTTTCACTGAAGATCTTTTCTATGGCTCTTGCTACGCTAAGGTGAACCTCCTTTCGCCTCGAGGGCAGGATAGATTCGTACGCGACCTCCTGGATGAGTCCGTGTTTGAACACATACTCTAACTCTCCTAATCGCCTTCGTTCGTGGAGGAGTTGTATTTCCTTTAGGTAGGTGAGGCTCTCATTTATGCCGTCAATATTGGATGCGACTTCCTCCAGAATGCGGCGAAAGAAGGATCTTCCAATGACCGATGCTATTCTAAGCACCTCACGTGTCTGCTCCTTCAATCGGTCGATTCTCGCCGTCAGCAGGGCTTCTATCGTATTAGGTATCGAGAGAGTCGCGGCCTCCCTCGTTACTTGAAATTTGCCTTCCATCGGAACGAGAGCTTCTTCATCGAGAAGTGAGCGTATGATTTCTTCAATGAAGAACGGATTACCCCCAGTTCGCTCCACTATGCTCGTGACGAGCCCAGGTTGAATGGACCCCAACATACCACTGATCAGTACTTCGCTGCTCTTTTCAGACAGGGGTTGTAGCACCATCTCCATATAATAATTAGGATGGCGCTCCCTAACGGTCTGAGTTATGCGCTCTCCCGTTTCCTTGTAGTCCGGCCGAAAAACATTGATAAAAACAATCCGTTGTGTACGCGCGAGACGAAAAACCGATTCCAGAAGCTCGATGGTACTTTCGTCAGCCCAGTGCAAGTCTTCCATAATGATTACGAGAGGTGTCGTTTCGGCTGCCTTTGTTAATACATCCTCAATGCTTCTCACGATCAGTCTTTTCAGCGCTTCGCCTTCTATCCCCTCCACCCTCCGCGCCAGGTCCCCCGTAAGCTCTATCCCCATGAGTATTGCCAGAAAAGGAAGTACCTCACCATAATCGTCGGGGAACAACATCCTTACAGCAGCCTGAAGCTTTAGGAAAGACGCTACCTCTCCATCATCACTCCTGATGCCCACCCATTGCTTCGCAAGGTCGATAATCGGGTGGAATCTAAGGTTTTTCCCAAACGAAATCGCCCGTCCTTCCAATAGGATTACTCTGTTTATCACGTCTCGTTTTCTCAGTTCAGCCACCATTCGCGACTTACCTATTCCGGCGTCGCCGATAATGTTAACTACCGACCCTTGCCCATTAATTGCAGTAATTACCTGTAATTCAAGACGATTGAGTTCGCTGTCCCTCCCCATCATTTCTGAATAGATCATGCGTTCCGAGCCCAGGCGGGGGCGGTAGACATCCTCTTTGGCTGATATGACCCGGTAGACGAAAATTGGTTCTTCCTTGCCTTTGACGAATTTTTTGCCCAAAGGTTGGAAATGAAAGAGTTCCTTCGTCGGTTGGTAAGTCTCTTCGGTCACATACGTTGTTCCGGGTACTGCGAGTGCTTCCACCCTGGCAGCCATATTGATCGTATCACCTACGAGGGTGAACTGAAATCCGAGGTCAATGCCCACCGTTCCGGCAACAACGGTTCCCGTGGTTATTCCAATACGTAAAAGGATCGGGGGCGTTTGACTCAACGTATTATTGAACTCAGCCACATTCTTATGAATCGCAATAGAAGCCCTGATTGCACGCGGGGGACCGTCTTCCAGCGCCTCAGGAGCACCAAAGAGAGCCAATATTCCATCTCCCAGCACTTCATGCACGGTGCCGCCATACTGCTGAATATCTTGGATCATGATGTCAAGAATTTTCCCCCTGATCGCAAACGTCTCTGCGGCGCCGAGTTCATGAGTCAGTTGCGTGTAATCTTTCATGTCACAGAACATCACCGTTACGCGTCTGCGTTCGGGTTCAATTCTATCCTTTTGAACTGTGACATTATTCGTACCGAGTTTTCGACTATTTCTGTGGGTGTTGGCTATTTCTTGTCTGAGAGAATCCGCTTTGTCTGCCACGCTGGCGGTGTGCGTTAGGGTGCTGCCGCATTTACCGCAGAAATTCATTTCCGCTGGATTTTCGTACCCGCATTTCACACATTTCATTTCAGATGTACCCCCTGGTGTTCCGGTAACCGAACTCCAGCTTTGAAGGTCTTGTATAGACACATTTTGTACTCGAGTCTTATCACTGCGTACCCCAGAGGGCAAAAGTGTCTTGCGTGTGAGGTGACAAAGGGAACTATAATTCAATGTTAGCCCCCAACAAATCCCCCGTCAAGGATATTCCATAATCGACCTTCACCGACCCCAGCACTGAGGGCCGCTCGAGTCGTTCGTACAGGCCTCCTTTGTGCAAAGGCGAAAGCTTCGGCCAAGCTATGTAATTGATATTGTAAGTTCCTAACAGTCGATGCCACTCTGACCCGCTCGCATGCAAGGCTGCTATTATCTGACCGTTTCTGTTGACGCCTTGACCCATTGCGAGTATCCTTGTAGGTAGGTTCCAATAAGTACTGACCTTATTAGATTAGCAGTTCTTCCGTTCAATTATGCGGCCCTGGAGGAGACTTGAAACTCCAAATTCTCGGGTGCAGCGGGGATGTGACCGGTAACCGTAGAACTACTGCTTATCTTGTAAACGACAGAGTCCTTTTCGATGCGGGGGCCGTGACGGACGCTCTCTCTACGGGGGAGTTAAAGCAGATCTCTCATGTCTTCCTCAGCCATAGCCATCTCGATCATGTGAAGGGTCTTTGCTTTCTCTCGGAGCAGGTATCCCTGAACAAAGGTTGGTCACTCACGGTCTTAGCCGATGAACAAGTGATCAAGGCGCTCTCTCTTCACGTCTTCAACGATATTCTCTGGCCCAACTTCACTTTGTCGCAAGGCAAGGAGGAGTCTTTCGTGCGCCTTGAGGCGCTGGACCCGCTTGGGTGGATAACTGCTCATGGGTTAAACGTGAAAGCCATTGCTGTGAACCACAAGACACCCACTACCGGATTCCTCGTGAAGGAAGGCGAGAACGCGATCATGATGACCTCCGACACAGGCGTAACGGAACAATTCTGGAAGGTGGCGCAACTCGAAGAGCATTTGGCATTCGTGATAGCCCACGTGGCCTTTCCTGATCGCCTTTCGAGGCTCGCGCAGAGATCCGGACACATGACGCCATCCGTTCTTCTTGAACGGATAGACACCCACGGTCTTCACCATGTCACCTTCTACGTTGCCCACGTAAAGTCCGAGTTTGAAGATGAGATCCGACATGAGATGGGCAAGATGGGAAAAGAAAATATTCGCCTGGCTGAAGAAGGGTCCATACTGGTCGTATGAAGTCGATTGCCCACGGTAAATTAAGCATGGATGCGCGGAACGTCGCTTACAGATGAAAGAAGGGAGTTCGATGCGGCGACTGGTGCACGAGTCTAGTTTCCGAGAGCGCAATCATCATGGATTCCTCGATTCCTATAGTGCTCCGGGTATCGTGCGGTTACGCCATTTGTAGTTCAGATTGTTCCGCAGGAGGAACGCATGGGAAGAACATCCGGCAGCCGATCAACTTTGCTTCGAGCACGAGCACGGGGAACCATCCCAAAACGTGGGCAAGACGGTGAACATGTTGCAGTGCTCGAAGCACTCAACATTCCAGTAACCCTGATCGCCCCCCATTATACCTATCACTGGGCAAACAGCTGTTACGCGAAGGCTCACGGGAAGACACAGGGAGAGATCGTTGGCAGGACAGTGCAGGAGGTTTGGGGTGAGAAGTTCAACGACGTAATTAAAGGTAACCTTGACCGGTGTTTTAAAGGTGCGGAGGTGCGCGACGAAGGGTGGGTGAGTTTCAAAGCCTTGGGTCGGCGTTACTGTGAGGTTGTCTATTCACCGTATCGCTCCGTTGGGGGGTCGGTCATAGCCGCAATGGTCATTACCTATGACGTCACTGACCGCGAAGAGTTAGAGAGACGCCTCAGCCAGAGTGAAGAACGGTTCCGCGACCTGTCGGAAGCATCCCTGGAGGCAATCGTATTCATGGAGCAGGGGGTCATCATCAATGCGAACAGCGCCTTAAGTCGGATGTTCGGCTATGAGCTTGAGGAAGCTCTGGGCAAGCCTACGACCAACTTTATCGCTCCTGAATACAGAGCCGACATTGAGGAGAAGGTCAGGACCAAGAGCGAAGGCGTGTACGAGAGCATGGGCGTCAGGAAAGACGGGATCTGTTTCCCCATCGAGATTAATGCCAGGGAACTCCACCTCAGGGGCCGCCGCCTGAGAGTTGCCGCCGTACGTGACCTCACAGAACGGAAGCGTATCGAAGCCGAACTGAAGGCGCACCGTGACCATCTTGAAAAACTTGTCGAGGAGCGCACCAGGGAACTGGCCAGGAGCGAGGAGAAATTCCGTTCTATCGTCGAGCATGCGACAGAGGGC
>DATKMQ010000131.1 GCA_035541755.1 Syntrophorhabdaceae bacterium | reverse complement strand
GTGGAGGACAAATCTTCAGCACGTCTGAATGAAAAAATAGCAGAAGCCTTTCAGCCCATACAAAGGGTAAAATATGAGAGGGAATACTACACGTTCTATGTGAGGAAACATGGATGAAAAACCTTATGTATCTGTTCTGGTGCCGGTTCTCAATGAAGAAGAATCATTGCCGGAGTTGAACAAAAGGCTCCATAATGCCCTGGAAAAGACCGGTAAAACCTACGAAATATTCTATATCAATGACGGGAGCACGGACAAGACAGAGATCTTGCTCGATGGGTTTCATAAGCACGACAAGAATGTCAGGGTGATCGAGTTCAACAGGAACTACGGTCAGCATATGGCGCTCTTCGCAGGTTTTGAATTCGCCAAGGGCGAAATCGTTATCACCATCGATGCGGATCTGCAGAACCCCCCGGAGGAGATACCTAAGCTTATTGCCAAGGCGGAAGAAGGTTACGAGGTCGTGGCGACGTACAGGAAACAAAGGAAGGACTCTCTTTTCAGAAGGCTGCCCTCGTATATCGTGAACAGGATCACGGCGAGACTTGTGGGCGTGAAGCTCAAAGATTACGGTTGCATGCTCAGGGCCTACCGACGAAACATCGTCGATTACATGAACATGTGCCCCGAATCGTCAAGCTTTATCCCGGCGCTGGCCAACACCTTCGCCAAGAGGATTACGGAGATCGAAGTCGGTCATGAGGAACGAAAGAAAGGAACATCCAAGTATAGCCCCTTCAAGCTCTTCAGATTGAACTTCGACCTTATGACAAATTTTTCGCTCTTGCCCATCCAATTCATCAGCATGATCGGCTTGCTCATAGCCATCATCGGTTTTCTCTTTGCAGTCTTTCTTTTTATCCGCCGTCTGGTCATAGGTCCTGAGGTGCAGGGGACATTCACCCTGTTCGGGATTCTCTTTTTCTTCATCGGGATCCAGATATTTGCCCTCGGAGTCATCGGCGAGTATATCGGCAGGATCTATCAGGAGGTGCGAAGGCGACCGCGCTTCATCATCAAGAAGGAATTGATGTGAAAGCCGTTGTTTTTGCGTACCAGGAAATCGGATATGTCTGTCTCAATGAACTCATCGATTTCGGGGCTCAGGTTTCCTGTCTTTTTACGCATGAAGACGACCCTCGCGAAGAGATATGGTTTAAGAGGCCCGTGACAATCGCTGAGCAACGAGGCATACCCGTTTACACGCCGAACACATTGAAAGATGAAAAATGGGTGGAACTCATCCGCAAGGCGGCGCCAGATTTTATATTTTCGTTCTATTATCGTAATATGATCCCGAAAACGATCCTCGACATAGCGCGTGTGGCGGCGCTGAACCTCCACGGATCTCTGCTTCCCAGATTCCGGGGCAGGGCGCCGGTGAACTGGGTACTGGTAGAAGGTGAAAAAGAGACCGGCGTGACACTCCACGAGATGGTGGAGAAACCCGACGCGGGCTGCATTGTGGCACAGAAAAAGGTTGAAATAACACTGGAAGACGATGTATACACTCTGTACATGAAGATGACGGAGAAAGCGCGACGACTCATGAAAGAAACTTTGCCCGCCTTGGCCGACGGGAGTTTTATCAGGACCCCGCAGGCGGGTCCCTCTTCGTACTATGGGGGGCGCAAACCCGAGGATGGGCTCGTCTTTTGGACTAAAGACGCCCTTTCGCTCTATAACCTCACAAGGGCCGTCACCCATCCTTATCCCGGCGCGTTTACCTATCTTCGCGGCAAAAAGCTTTACATATGGAAGTCCCGTGCTAAGGAAGAAAGCTTCGGCGCCACGCCGGGAAAAGTCATCTCGTCCCGTCCGCTCAAGGTCAGTGCGGGTAAAGGAACGCTTGAGCTCATCCGCGTTCAATGGGAAGGCGAACAGGAGATGGATGGAGAATCGTTTGCATCGCTTAACAACATAGAAAATGAAATATTAGGAGGCGGCATTTGAAGATACTCGTGCTCGGCGTCAACGGTTTTATCGGAAACAGTCTTGCAGAAAAGGTCTTGAGAGATACAGACTGGGAGCTTTATGGCATGGACCTAAGGGATGATAAGCTTGATTCCTGTCATGGGCATGAACGCTTTCATTTTGTAGAGGGCGATATCGCGATTAATAAGGAGTGGATCGAATACCACGTAAAGAAATGCGATGTGGTCATGCCGCTCGTCGCCATAGCCACCCCCGCGACATACGTAAAGGAGCCCCTTAAGGTCTTTCAGCTTGATTTCGAAGAGAATTTGAACGTGGTCAGACTTTGCGTCAAGTACAAAAAGCGACTCATTTTCCCCTCTACGTCAGAGGTCTACGGCATGTGTCCCGATAAAGAATTCAACGAAGACACGAGCCCCCTTATGCTCGGACCCATCAACAAACAGCGATGGATTTACAGCGCCTCAAAGCAGCTCCTCGACAGGGTGATATGGGCTTATGGTTTTCAGCAAGGCCTCAAGTTTACCCTGTTTCGGCCCTTTAACTGGATAGGCCCCAAACTCGATGAGCTCATAACGGATATAGAAAAAGAGGGGAGTTCCCGAGTGGTGACTCAATTCATCAGCAATCTCCTGCTCGGGGAACCCATACGTCTTGTAGACGGAGGCGCACAGAAACGGTGTTTCACCTATATTGACGACGGCATAGCCTGTCTCGTGAAGATCATCGAGAATAAGGACGGCAAATGCAACGGTGAGATATTCAACATAGGTAATCCTAACAATGAAGCCACTGTCAAAGAGCTCGCCCATAAACTGAAGAAGATGTTCACGGAACATCCGTCTACCAAGAAACAGAAGAAGCAGTCCGAGATCATAGAGGTCTTCTCAAAGGATTACTACGGTGAAGGATACCAGGATATAGATAAACGGGTACCCTCTATTGACAAAGCCAAGAAAATCATCGGATGGAAGCCTAAGGTCGATCTCGACACAGCGCTCAAGAAGACCCTCGATTACTATCTGAACACAAACATCTGATGGCAGTTCAAAAGAGAATCGGCGTGGCAGTCCACGTGGACACCTATGAAGGCATGAAGAAAGGTGTCCCCAGGCTCCTCGCCCTTTTTCAAAGATACGGTATTCGTGCGAGTTTCTTTGTGCCCATGGGAAAAGACCATACGGGAAGGACCGTGAAGAGGGTCTTTACCCGCAGGGATTTTCTCAAGAAGACCGGTACGGGAAGGGTCTGGGCCGAAGCAGTGAGCAAGAAGACGCTCATGTACGGCCTTCTGCTACCAGGGCCCGAGGTCGCAAAGAAGAATAAGGAGCTCCTCAAGCGGATCCTTACGGAGGGCCACGAACTTGGTATCCACGGGCATAACCACGTGTACTGGCACGACCATATCAAGGACCTCAGCCAAAGACGCACAGAAGAAGAAATAGAGAAGCCACTCAATGTCTACCGGGAGTTGACCGGCATCAAGGCGCGTTCTTTTGCGGCGCCGGGATGGATGGTGAACCCTTACGCGCTGAGGTGTTTTCAGGATAGGGGCCTTGCCTATACGAGCGACACGAGAAAGGGAACGGGACCATTCTATCCCGAGATGGAGGCTCAGCAGTTCAAATGCCTTCAGATACCCACAACCCTGCCCACACTCGATGAGGTGATCGGGACCAAGGGAACGGATGAAACTGAGCTCGCCGAATACTACATAGGCATTTTGACGGAGGGCTTGAACGTCCTCACGGTCCATGCAGAAATTGAAGGGGGCCGCTGGATAGGCTTTTTTGAAGCATTCATCGTGAAAACCATTGAGCACGGTTTTACGTACGTGAGGCTTATCGATGTCGCCGATGAATACGGACAAAACCCTGACATACCCATACCCGTCTGTGGCGTCGAATACGGCTACGTGGAGGGGAGGGCGGGACAGGTCTGCATTCAGGCCCGCGGAAAACGGTAACGCTATGCGCGGGTACGTCTTGACCGGGGATACACAGCATGAGAAGGACACACGTTGAATGCACTCCTTTTTTAACCTGTTCTGCAAACCGTTTTATTCAAGAGAATATTACCATGATGTGATACACCACTGGAGGGGGAAGAATCTCTTACTCCTGTTGCTCGTGACCGCCTTTGTGCTCATTCCCACGGTATTTGAAATAACCGACACGCTCTCTCGTTTCGTCGATACCGAGGCGCCCTTCTACATCGAGCAAGCGCCGGAGATAAAGATCAAAGACGGGGTCCTCAAGATTGACAGGGTATTGCCCTATGATATCAAAACAAAAAAACATGAGACGGTCGTAGCCTTCGTGGATGACGCACAAGTCGGGAAGGCAGACCCTGAAGCGCCTGTGGTAGTGACTACCCACAAGCTTATGGTAAAGAAGAACGCGAGGGAAACAAAGACCTATGACGTAAAGCAGATGAACGGCATCACGATTACGAAGAAAGACCTTTACCACTGGTCCGGATATCTGAGGCTCGGCGGAATCCTTGTATACCCCCTCATGGTCGTGGGTTTATACCTCTATTACCTGCTCATGAGTCTAATAGTTTTTTTGACAGGACTCTGTTTGCTTAAGTTTCTCAAAAGCCCGATGGACAAGGAAAGTCTCTATCGTCTAACGGTGGTAGCCATGCTGCCCATGATATATTGCACCACGGTCCTGGAACTTTCCGACGTATCGGTCCCGTATCTCACATTTGCGAGCCTTTTGGTCTCGGCGGCCTACCTGGTGTACGGTATCCGTGCAAACAACGCATCGAGAACGAACGCGCCTTCGGAAGAAGAGGAGAGCGGAAGGCAAGGATAGATTCAAATGGTCGTGACGGCTTGTCCGCGGAAAGGCTCTCTCCGACCCCATTTCCGTTTTCTTACCTGTAAGCCTTGACAGATCGGTTTTCTGTGTTATAAAGGCTTTATATGATCAGTTGAGTCTAATCTAACAAAAGGGAGGTTATTATGGGAAACAGCGTGTACAAGATCATTGACATCGTAGGAACAAGCACGAAATCATGGGAAGATGCGGCCAAAACTGCCCTGGAAACCGCCGGTAAATCGTTGGACGATTTGAGGGTTGCCGAGGTGGTAAAACAGGATGTAACGCTTGAAAACGGAAAGGTGAGCGCATACCGGGTGAGGCTCAACATTTCTTTCAAATACCATCCGGAGAAGTAACCCGGACCGGCGACATTTTTCTCGCATTGTTCGGTACGAGATAAAAAAAGAGGGGACATGAAGTCCCCTCTTTTTTTGCACTTTCTTGATGCTTAATACATTCCTTCCATGCCGCCCATACCGCCCGGAGGCATCATAGGCATCTGGCTTTTTTCTTTCGGTTTTTCGGCAATCATGCAGTCCGTTGTGAGAAGGAGCGACGCAACTGACGCGGCGTTCTGCAACGCTGTCCGTGCAACTTTGGTCGGGTCGATGATACCCGCTTTAGTCATGTCGTCGACGTACTCTTCTTTTGCGGCGTCGAATCCGAAATTGGCCTTTCCGTGTTTTACCTTTTCAATGATGATGGATCCATCATGGCCGGCGTTCGTTGCAATCCAGCGAAGCGGGTCCTCAAGCGCTTTCTTCACGATGTTGACGCCGAACTGCTGCCCACCTTCGAGCTTCAAGGCGTCGAGTTTGGCGATACATCTGATGAAGGCCACGCCGCCGCCCGGGATGATGCCCTCTTCTACGGCGGCCTTGGTAGCGTTTAGAGCGTCCTCAACGCGAGCCTTTTTCTCTTTCATCTCGGACTCTGTAGCAGCGCCTACATTGATAACGGCAACACCGCCCACGAGTTTGGCGAGCCTTTCCTGGAGTTTCTCTCTGTCGTAGTCGGATGTAGTCTCGTCGATCTGCGCCCTGATCTGTTTTACCCGGGCCTCGATCTCCTTCTTGTTGCCTGCACCGTCGACGATCGTCGTGTTATCTTTGTCTATGGTGATTCTCTTGGCTGAGCCAAGGTCTTTCATGGAAATCGTTTCAAGCTTGATGCCGAGCTCTTCCGAGATCATCTGACCGCCCGTGAGGATGGCGATGTCTTCGAGCATGGCCTTTCTTCTGTCGCCGAATCCTGGCGCCTTCACGGCGGCAATTTTGAGGGTTCCTCTCAGCTTATTCACAACGAGTGTCGCAAGGGCTTCGCCTTCAACGTCTTCGGAGATAATGAGAAGTGTTCTCCCCATCTTGGCGACCTGTTCGAGGATGGGAAGCAGGTCTTTCATGCTGCTGATTTTTTTCTCGTTGATCAGGATGAGTGGCTCCTCGAGCACGGCTTCCATCTTTTCCGGGTTTGTGACGAAGTACGGTGAGATGTATCCCTTATCAAACTGCATACCTTCAACGATTTCCAGGGTCGTTTCCATGCTCTTGGCTTCTTCAACGGTGATGACGCCTTCTTTGCCGACTTTGGCCATGGCGTCCGCAATGATATTACCGATTGTATCGTCATTGTTTGCTGAAATGGTGCCGACCTGAGCGATCTCTTTCTGATCTTTGGTGGGTTTGGAGAGCTTCTTCAGCTCGTCGATAATCGTTTCAACGGCCTTACCGATGCCTCGTTTAAGTTCCATGGGATTATGGCCCGCGGCCACGAGTTTCGCACCCTCTCTGTAGATCGACTGCGCGAGAACAGTTGCCGTGGTGGTTCCGTCCCCGGCCACATCGCTTGTCTTGCTCGCCACTTCCTTTACCATCTGCGCGCCCATGTTCTCGAACTTGTCTTCAAGCTCGATTTCTTTGGCCACGGTCACGCCGTCTTTAGTCACGGTCGGAGAGCCGAATGTCTTCTCCAATATAACGTTTCGTCCTTTAGGTCCAAGGGTCACCCTCACGGCGTCAGCGAGTGTGTTGACGCCCTTTAAGAGCGACTCCCTTACATTCTGATCGTACTTGATTTCTTTTGCCATTCTTAGTCCCTCCTTCCTTTCACTCTACTACAATGCCGAGAACATCGTCTTCTCTGAGAATGAGATGTTCTTCGCCGTCGATTTTGATCTCCGTGCCGGAATACTTGCCGAAGAGTATCTTGTCGCCTGCCTTGACACCCGGTTTAACCTTTGTGCCGTTTTCAAGGACCTTGCCGTCGCCGACCGCTACTACTTTACCTTCCTGCGGTTTTTCTTTGGCGGAATCGGGGATAATGATGCCCCCTTTTGTCTTTTCCTCTTCCTCAAGTCTCTTAACAAGAATTCTGTCCTGCAATGGTTTCACCTTCATTGTATCACACTCCTTTCGAAAAATTTGTAAAGTTAGCAATAACGAAAATTAGTTGCTAAAGGTAATATAATGATCTGAGGGGCTTTTTGTCAATAAGTGTTTGTTAGATTTTTAACAATAAGTTCATGCCCTCTTTGTACCAGCGAGAGAAGAGTTCGTTTTCTTGCCGGTTCAGGGCCTTGTCCGTTTTGATTGATGTGAAAAGTTGATCCTTTTCGATCGTGATATCGAAATCGTCCTTTGCCTGGACAGCAAGCCTGTCCAGCAGACTGTTAAGCACCATGTCTTTGTCTTGCCCGCAGAGCCAGGGTGTCCACCACCTTTCATAGCAGTTCTGCACCTTTTTCTTGCTCTCATCGTAATAGCCGGCGAAAGAAGGGAGCCATTCGGCCAGACACTTTTTCGATTCCTGAAAGACATCTTCCACAAAGGGGAAACGTTCTACCGTATCCATTTCAATGCGTATCTTCTTGATGAACCCCTCTATCACATCATCGCCATGTTTCTTCTTGTACACCTTTGCCTTGAGGGCGTTCCACAGTTCGATGACCGGGTAGGTCTCCATACTCTCTTCGGAATAGTTTACCGTCTCGAGATTTTCCACGACGTATCGATGCGCCCTGGGCACTCCGTACATGAGAAGGCCCAACAGGTCCGAAACAATGTGGCAAAAAAGCGACCGGTTCTTGGGCCTCTCGGCCGGAAACATGAAACAGATGAACTCGTTCAACTCGAGCGCTTCCACCAGATGGTCCTTCTTGGGTTTGTTGTGCATGTATTTGACGGCGTCGATGGCGAGTGACAGTGTGGCCATGGACAGGAGCGTTCTCTCATCGTCCACCAGATATGAGATATCAAGGATGTGTCTTCTCGGAAGCATCTATACACCTTTTTGGGGCTTGCGTCGCCCCCTCCACGAGCCAAGCTCGCGGAGCCTTCCCCCTCTCGCGCAAGAATGCGCTACAGAGAGCTTATTACTGGTTCTGGGGCTTGCGTCGCCCCCTCCACGAGCCAAGCTCGCGGAGCCTTTCCCTCTCGCGCAAGAATGCGCTACAGGGAGCTTCTTGTTAATTCTGGGGCTTGCAGTCGCCCCCTTCCATGAGCCAAGCTCCACCCTGAGGCGGGTACCCGGCCTTCCCCTCTCGCTCCCTTCGGGAGCTACGGGCTTCGCAGAATCGACCCGGTGTCTGGGGATCAATCCCTCGCGTCACAGTCCTTCCTTTCTCAGTTCTTCGAGCAGTGCCTTCTGTTTCTCGGTGACCTTCTTGGGAATGTCAACGACCACGTCCACATACTGGTCCCCGCCTGTGCCCGGCACCCCGAGTCCTCTCAATCGCACTTTTTTGGCCCCGGGCGGGATGGTGACTCTCTTGGGGCCTTCTATGGAAGGCACCTCTAAGGTGGTGCCGAGAAATGCATCGCTCAGTTTTATCTCTCTCGTAACTGAAAGGTCATTGCCGGTCCTCTTAAACACGGGGTGTTCGCCGACCTTCACCGTCAGATAAAGATCGCCCGCCATACCGGTTCTCGGGTCCACATTACCTTTTCCGTGGAGCCTCAATTTTTTCCCTGTGGTAATGCCTTTCGGGATCTTTACGTTTACTTCTTCAGGCCCCCGGTGTGTTGCAAACGAAATTCGTTTTTCAGCGCCATGAATCGAATCCATGAAAGGAATCTCAAGCTCGAAATGAAGGTCGAGTTCACGCGTCGTATGCTGTTCCCTTGTTATGTAATCGCCAAAATCATAGGCCTGGCGCTCACGCCTGCCACCCGCTCTTCCAGCCTGTCTGCCGCCGCGCCCACCGCCGAAGATCATGCTGAAGATGTCATTGCCTCCAAAACCGAGATCCTTAAAGAGGTCGCCCACGTTGAACCCTCTGAAGATGTCCTCTTCAGAATAACGCTGCTGGAAGCCGCCCATGCCAAAGGTGTCGTACTGTTTTCTCTTCTCTGGATCGCTGAGGACTGCGTAGGCTTCGTTAATGAGTTTGAATTTTTCTTCAGCTTCCTTGTTTCCGGGGTTTCTGTCGGGATGGTATTTCATGGCCAGTTTTCTGTAGGCCTTCTTCATCTCCTCTTCCGTGGCCGTTTTCGAAACTCCAAGAAGTTCGTAGTAATCCTGTTTGGATGCCATTATTCACCGCCTATCGACGCCATATATGCGCCCTGGTTCCGACCGGTGACAAAAGCCACTGCCGGACATTTCACCCTCATAATATACACCACAGGACGGTCATTATGAAACTCAGAAATGGTTTCGAAGTTTCCCATTCCCTTGGCTATGACCGTTGCACCGGATTCCCAAAACGCTTTAACGGGCCCGCTCATATGTTCCTTTGTTACGCCCACCTCATCGTCTCCCGTAGAGACAATGCGGGCGAAGATCTTGTCGAGGCCAAACTCACGGACATCTTTGAGGGACAGGTCATTTTGAACCGGTTTTTCCCGAACCGCATAATAAACTCGTTTCCCTTTTCCTTCCAGATGGTCCACAAGCGGCATGTCAAAGATAAAATCTCCCACGTTGTCACCCAGGATAAGAATATCTTTGCTTCTAATATAAATCTCGTTCTCTATTTGCGCCACATTTCCCGTGAAGACAAAGTTGCGTACGTTGTAGCGGCCTTGAGTGAAGAAATCTGCCGAATTTCCCAACGCGGAAAGCTTGATGAGACCCTCGATGGAGCTTTCAAAACGGTCCCTGAGCTCATCGATGACGCTCACGGCCTCATTAAACTCTTTGATCTTTGCCGTGTCATACGGGTCGTCCGCGCCGGTTTCTGACTTGATGTACTTGAGAACCACATTGGAAATGGCGGGGGGTGTGATTTCCGGATGCCAGAGGCTGTCGATGAGATGAAAACAGTTCTTGATGAGGGCGTCGTTGCCGCCGGACAGCCGTACTGTTTTTTCGGCCAGTCCCTTGAGACAGGCAAGACAGCAATCCTGCACTTTCATGGCATGATTATAGGACAAATGTGGGTGAACAAGCAACATGCCCGGTGCGAGTGATCTATCGACTTTTTACAAACTCTTCGATGGCCTGGTTCACCTGCTGTGGTTCTTCTATCATCACGAGATGCCCCGCCCCCTCGACAAGGACTAGATGCGAGCCCTCAATCGCCTGATGAAGATAATGAGAATACTTGGGCGGCGTCAGAGAGTCATATGTCCCGCAAAGGATGAGCGCGGGGGTCTTAAGTGAGTTCACTGAATCCATGATATTGAAACGGTCACACGCGCTAAAATCTCTGTAAATGACCTCTGCGCGGCATTTCATGGTTTCGTTGAAACCATCTTTCTTCAGAGTCGATGGCGCTTGCCTTGAGAAGGCGAGGTCGCTCACTCTCTTAAGCGTACGTTCCTTGTCTGTGCTCACGCCCTTAAGAATCTCCGGAAGGACCTTAAGTTTTGCCCCTGTTCCTACAAGAATGATTCCTTTAACCTCATCAGGATGCGAAAGCGTAAGCGTCATAGCGATGGCGCCGCCCAGGGAATGACCGGCCACGTAATATCCCTTAAGATCGATTTCTTTGAGTGCCCTATAAAGTTCAGCCGAGTATTCTTCCACGGAGCTTAATCCGTCCCCTGCAGACTTTCCGTGTCCGGGCAAATCCACGAGTATTACCTCGGCCAGTGACTTAAGGGCATCTTTCTGCTTATACCACATGCGGGCATTCCATCCGGACCCGTGGACGAAGACTATTCTTTCGCCCTGTCCACGTCTTTCCATATGTAGTTTCATCTTATGTCTCTCTCACAACGATTCCAAAGTCCGCTACGCTTTGGAATACCGGCTTGAGTTCATTTTCCTGCAACAATCACGGAATTTCAAGGAAAAAGTCTGGACGCTTATAGATTTCAAGGCCATTTTGAGATTGCAACCCCGGGCCGTAAGCGGGAACGTCGGTATCTTTAAACCGTGACACTTAGCTGCCGGCACCTTATATTCTTGTGGAGGGTTCTTGCCATGCCGACAACCAAGCAGAAGACGGGGTAGATTTGTGAGGGCAAAACCAGCTGTTAAAGAGTGCGAAATTGTAAACCGCAGGGGGTTAGAGGCGCCGGGCGTCATCCACTTTCGTCTTTTCTTGTGGATCGTTGGTATAACTATGGGCGCGTTTTTTGCGGCCTCGTCACCTATATTTGCCGGCCCTCCTTTCAGAACCGATGACCCTGAGCCCGTAGAATACCAGCACTGGGAATTCTACGTGGCGACCCAGTACGCAAACGATGAGGATGGGGTCTCTGGCACCGCCCCTCATCTGGAAATGAACTATGGTATTGTCCCAAACCTCCAGCTCCACCTGCTTGTTCCAGTGGCTTTTGATAAGCCCCGGGGCGCACCCACGCTCTACGGTCCGGGTGACGTGGAGCTCGGGGTCAAGTACCGATTTATTCAGGAGGGAACGTATCGACCCATGGTAGGCACGTTCCCCATACTTCATCTGCCGAGCGGTAGCGAGAGGCGTGGCCTGGGCAATGGCGATGCCCAATTTTACCTCCCCGTCTGGCTTCAGAAGAGTTTAGGGCACTGGACCACTTATGGGGGCGGAGGATACTGGCTTAATCCCGGCGCAGGTAAT
>DATKMQ010000130.1 GCA_035541755.1 Syntrophorhabdaceae bacterium | reverse complement strand
CGGCCACGATTCTCTTTTTCTTAAATACGCCAAGGCGCTCACCACGGTACTGGCCGTGAAAGACAGGGTCACGGGACATAATCCTTTGGCTGCCGTCTATTTGTCGGAAAGTTATTACCCCTGGATTGACAAAGAATAACGTTTGGCAGGGCTCTCCCCTATTGCCTCAACGGTCAGAGCCTGCACGTAAAAGCGAAGATAAGTCATTAGCCCGTAGAGCACCGCTTTGGGTCTTAATACCCACCAAAAGGAACCCAGGACGTTTCCCAAGGCTCCTAACATTTTGTCGGGAACTTTTGCGTTTACCCATTGTAGGATCCTATTGCAACTCTGGCTACTATTCCCATCTGCACCCGATAAGGATTAACAGCCTATTTGGCTTACACAGTTCTCACGATTCCTTGAGAAAGTGTGCATAGGTCTCCGGGTGCTTTTCCAAGTACTCTGCCAGACTCTGCGCAGGGTGGCCGGTGAGCCGTGGAACCGAGTCGGCCACAGGACCCGCTTCACCGGTCGCAATCTGAAGGTAGTGAGAGACCCATCCTTCAAGTTCCGGCTCCGTGATACCCGTTCCGGCTATGCTTTGACGAAGGATTTCGTGGTCGATCATGCGGCTCATATTACGATTGACCCTTGCCTCATGCGGCGTTAAGGCCTCGTATGATATCTTTCTTCCGATCACGGCGGATAACCTCTCAGCCGTTTCTTCCATGCTCAGCGCCTCTGGACCGGTGAGGTCGTAAATCTGGCCGTCGTGACCATGTCCCGTCATAACGGCTACTACACAGTCCGCGATATCGTCGCGCGTAATCCATGAAACTCGCCCCTGACCGGCCGGTGCGCGAATAACATCATCGCTCATTATGTGTTGCGGGACATTATCCATATAAAGGCCCTGGCGCAAGAAGGTAAACGCGACTCCGGTCGATCTGACAAATTCCTCTGTACGAAAATGCTCACGGGCCAGAACAAAGGTTGCATCGGGCGCAGCATTGAGGAATGACAGGTAGATAACGTGCCGGACACCGACGGCCGCGGCGGCAGATACGGCGCATATGTGTTGATGCAACCGATCGTAATATGGCATCGATGTATTGTGGTCCTTGGATTCTTTGATTACCCCCATTATTTCACGGGCTGAAACAAGAAACATGGTCTGCACGCCGGAAAGCGCCTTTCCCATGGCCGTCGGGTCTCCGTAGGAGGAAACCTGGCAGATATCGGCGCCTGGAAGTTTGGGCGCCCTCGAAGGATCCCGAACAATGAGCCTTTGGGGAAGACCAAGCGACGCTATACGGGCGGCCACTTTGCCCCCTATGTGACCGGTAGCTCCAGTAACTGCAAACATCATTTCACCTTCCTTGGTTCTTTCGCTAAAGTCTGCGCATACCTGTTTTTCCATCTCCCACAGAAGATACAAACAAGGACCCGGCAATGTTGAACAACTCGTCTTAATGACTTCCCGCTCGCTGCCAGACGAGGAAAACCGCATGGTCCCCGATAGAACCCCTTGCAGACAGTGGAATGATAACAAAATTGAAACTTTCGATGCAATGATTTTGCTCTATGATCTATATCATGAATCCTTGTTAGCTAAATGCGCTCTCGCCCCGAATCAGTTGGGCATGAGTGAAGAGCAGGTAAGCACTTTGGACCCTCTCACTTCTTACACACATTTTGCAGGCAATGGTTAGAAAGATGTTATGACTTACAGTCCGAGTCTACGCCCGTCCAGGCGAGTGTTCAGGAAAATGACTCATGTTCTTAAGCTCGACATCGTTGAGAATGCGTATTTTCCGTCGGTCCGAGTGAATGATCTTCCGTTGTTTGAGGGTGGAGAGTATTCTTATGGTTGTCTCTGTCGTTGTCCCCGACAGTTCTCCGATTTCCTCACCGCTAAACTGAAGTTCGGGACCGAACTTACCGCGCAGCATGTAAAGAACGTCACAGACCCTTTGACTGGCCCTTTCACCCACCGCGTCTATGAGCCTATCGTATGCGGACCTTAGGGCCTGTTCCATACTCAGGATCGTCCCAAACAAAATCTTTGGGTCTCCGATTACGATCGGTACGTAATCTTCTCGTTTTATCCGTAACAGTGTCACACCCTCAATCGCCTGAGCGGAAAGAAAGTGCGGTAGTCCGGAGAATACCGCTATCCCATTCAGGGAGCCACCGCAACTGGCCACATAGGCAACAAAAGTTTTCCCGGTACCTGATTGCTTGAAGCACTTAACACGACCCTTCTGAACGATGTAGAGAAACTTTGACGCGTCGTGCTCGCGGAAAATCAGATCCCCCCTCATAAACTCATAACAGGCTGCAACGGGGACCAGGGGCATCAGGGGCTCGTGATCAAGTTGCATAAACTCCGCGAATTGCTTGATGGTTTCGATCTTATCTTCGAGAGATATGTTCTTTATTACCGACATGATGGTTATCTATTATATCACTAGTCAAGAGCTGTTACAAAAGGTTTTCATTCCAGTGCTGCGTCATGGCCCGTCTCTCGTAACAAACGACGCAGGTTGTCCAGGGTCTTAATTCCGTTTCCTGAAGGATCACAATTGGCGGTATTAGGATACTCGGGCGGAGCTACACTACAGCGCCTTCATCTGGCGCTGCATAAGGGAGACGACACTAATAACTCGTCCAAAACTTCACGGGCTTGATCATGAGCCTTAGATCACATTGGAGACATCGTTTCGCTTCGTTTGTTGCAGCCTCATCACCCATGCCTTCTGCCACGCTGCAGAAACTATGAATCCTTTGTTCCGGTGGCACATGTTTCTCTTTACATCGCGCCATCGCGGCAAACCCTTGCTCCGGTCCAAGATATTTATCGGGCTCGGCAACTGGCGCCAGCTTTTCGTCAATATTTCCCCGGCCTCCAAGAAATCTGTCAATGGCTACAGCAGCTTTTCTGCCGGAAGCGATGGCCTGGATTACTGACCCGGTGCCGGTCGCTGCATCGCCAGCTACAAATACCTCCTCCCTGCCCGCGACGAGGGTATAGGGGTCAAACTCAACGAGTCCGTTTGACGTGGTATTGAGCCCAAGGGTCGCAGGCACGTCTGGCCTCTGGCCGATGGCGAAAATGATAGTATCGCTTTGCAACATGTGCCGTGAATCAACGACGGTAGTGACCTCCAGGTTATTGTCTTCGTCAAAACCGAACGATTCGACCTCCAAGAATTCGAGACCTTTGATCTTTCCGTTGTCCCGAAGGATTCGGGTACACGTCCTCGATGGGTAGATAATTATCCCCTCTTCCGTTCCCTGATCAATCTCATCGCGTCCGGCCGGCATATCCGCTTTGCTTTCAAGGCAAGCCATGGATACCTCATCTGCGCCAAGCCTCAATGCAACTCGCGCGCAATCAAACGCGACATTGCCTCCGCCCAACACCAAGACCCTCTTCCCTACGTCTATTTTCTTTCCCTGGCTCGCCGCCCTGAGAAAATCCGTACCAACCAGGATGTCCTCTCCGTCTGCCCCTGGGATCGTCAGTTTTACACCCAGGTGAGCCCCGATCGAGACGAGAACAGCATTAAAACCGTCTGTCAAAAGCGAATCAACCGAGTCCACACGGGTACTCGTCTGGATTTTAACGCCCAAGTTCTCTATTGCCTGGATCTCATCGTCGATCACGTCTCTGGGCAGGCGGTACCCTGGAATGCCGTAGCGGAGCATTCCTCCGGGCAAAGCAAGAGACTCAAAGACCTCTACAGAGTGCCCCTGGACTGCAAGATAGTACGCCGCCGTGAGACCGGCCGGACCGGAGCCGACAATGGCCACCTTGTTGCCCGTGGGCGGTTTCCTGGTGGAAGACCTTTCCCTCAGCTTGCCCTCCTGATGCTCGGCGGCATGACGCTTGAGACCACGTATCGAGATGGCATCGTTCAGTTCGCCTCTTCTGCAAGCCTCCTCGCACGGATGATTACATACATACCCGAGCACCCGGGGGAAAGGTACTTTTTCCTTAACGACCGCTAAGGCATCGGCATATTTCTTTTCACGGATAAAACGGATGTATCTTGGAACATCGATCTCAGCGGGACAGGAAAACCGGCATGGGACAATCGAGGCTTTTCGGCTTTTGTCTTTGGCAAACTCTTTTTTGTCCATTATAGCACCTGTGGGACAGACTTCCACGCAGGCCCCGCAGAACCGGCAGCCGGATTCAACAAGGGGGATATCCCCGGCGGTCCCGATATATGTCTCTTTGTCTTTTTTCCGGTAGTGCAGAACTCCTACTCCGCGCAGTTCTCGACAAGCCCTCACGCAGCGTCCGCAAAGAATGCATTTGTTTGGGTCCGAAAGGAAGAGAGGGTTCGTGGATAGAACCGGAAAGAGTTTGGACCGTCTTCTCACCCTGAGCTGATCGTCCACGAGGTATTGCTTGATCGATTGGAGTTCGCAATTAAGGTATTTGACGCACGTATTACAGTCCGGAGGATGGCCGGCGAGTATGAGTTCCATGGCGAGGCGCCGCATACGATCGACCTCGAGGCTTTTCGTCCTGACCACCATACCCTCGGTGGCGGCAGTGGTACACGACGGTTGCAGGCCCTCCATACCCTCTATTTCGACAACACAAAGCCGGCACGCGCCAATTGGCGAAAGATCCGGGTGATGGCACAAATGAGGGATGTATATCGCCGCATCAAGGCAAGATTCGAGCACAGTCTTCCCTTGATGCGCCTCGATATTCTTGTCATCAACGATAAGTCGGATCGTCTTCAATACTCATCCATTTTTTTGATCGCCGCAAAAGGACAAACTTGGTCAGAGGACACGCAGAACTCCTTGTTGGCCGTTCTCTTAATCATGGCCTTGCGTGCACTTCTTTTGCTTGATATGGGCATCATATTCATGACGAAATAGTCTTATACTGCTCAAGACCGGATTAGACGCATTTCTACCCAGGCCGCACAGGGAAGGTGCCCTCATGGCTTCACCAAGCTCAGTCAGAAGATCGATATCCTGGGGCCTGCCCTCGCCCCGGGCCACATCCTCGAGGATCTCCGATATTTGAAGCGTCCCCTCTCTGCAGAAAACACACTTTCCGCAAGACTGCGTCTGCAAATAGGACATTACATGTTCTGTCATCTCCACGGCGCAGGCGTCATGCGCTATCACGCTGATCCTTCCCGATCCCATGGTCGAGCCGGTGACATCCAGGTTACCGTAGTCTATAGTGAGGCCAGAATCATCGGCACTGAAGAATGAACCGGTAGGGCCACCAAACTGGACAGCCTTTATGGGTTCGCCGGCCGATACACCCCCTATTTGACGCACGACATCGCTCAGGGTAGTCCCGAAGGGCACTTCCACCGTATACTGATGGACCATCTCGCCGGCCAGATCAATGACCTTTGATCCCGCGCTTGCGGTAGTACCTATGCCAGCGAACCACGCGGCACCTCTCTGAAGGAACGCAGCCACATTTGCCAGGGTTTCCGCGTCGTTGACGATAACTGGCTTACCCCAGAGAAGCGGCGGCATACCAGGGCGATTCCGCGGCTCTGGAACAGGCTGGCCGCCTGCCAGCCAACTTAAAAGAGCGCTTTCTTCACCTGACAAAAGCGACGGCGCCATCTCCCTGATTTCTATGTCGCAACTGAAGCCGGAGCCAAGGATGTCTTCGCCCACGAGGTCGTAATCCCGCATTTGCACGAGTGCCTTTCTGAGCTTTTTCAGTGTGTCATCATCTCCTGAAGGCACTACGACGATACACCGCGAGGCCGCCACAGCATTGGCGGTAATCAACATACCCTCCAAAACCGTGTGAGGGTCTGACTGCAGAAGAAGTCTCGCTGTCCGTGCCTGAGCATCGCTGTCGACGGCGCTACAGATGACATATTTTTCGTCTTTCCCGGCATCGCGAACAATCTTCCACTTCTCAACCGTCGGCTGCCCATCCCGCCTGTCTCTCAGACGGGATCGCCTTACTTCCTCCATAACGTCGAACGGGCTCATGTCCAGCGCCCCCGAAAGGCCTGCGTAGCCTCCGCAGCCAGCTATGTAAGAGTCGATATTCTCAGGGTCAACACGGCCGCAATTTCGCAAGGCAACACGTTTCTGAAGGCTGAACATGGGTAAGGCCTGGCACGTCGGGATACCGCGAATCTCTTCGCCCCCCAAGAGGCATAAGGCGAGATCAGGTCTCGGGTCGTCCCCCTCAATACAATCCGGAATAAGCTCAAACGCAAGGTTTGCGGTGACATGAGGGTACAGAATAGTGGAACGGCCAGGCTTTTCGATTATCACCAGCGGCTCAAGGTCGTAATACCCGAATGATCCACCAGTGATGACCCTTCTATGTCGGCCGTCCTTTTCGGACCATTTCTTGAAGAGGGTAACCTGTTCGGAAACATCTACCTCAGGGGCAGCGGCAACGGTTACCCGGACACACGGTGCATCAGCGCGGAAATGGTACTGAAAGTAGGCTTTCTTTGTGACTTGCTCAAAATTCATTGTTCAACAAGCATCTCGGTGAACGCAGTCGGAATGAAAAAACGGGATGTCCGAGACGGCATGCCTAACTGCCCAGGTATTTAAGCACGTTCTTGCCAGCTATGCGGCCTGAATTTGCTGCAAATCCCGCGGAAAGGCCTGAGGAGACTTTAATGCAGTAACTGTCTCCCCACATTCCGCCTGCGTCGAATCCTCCCGCATAGAGACCTGGGATTATATTGCCCTTTTTATCGATTACCTCCGCCCGGTGATTAATCTTGATGCCGCCAAGGGTTCCGAGAAATATACATCGGGCTCTGATGGCGTAGAACTTCGGCCCTTTGAGTGGACGCAGGTATTTTCGATCTTTGGCAAAGAGTTCATCGTGGCCGCGAGCACAGAAGTTATTGTACTCCTCAACGGTTGCCTTCAGTACATCTTTCTCAACACCCATCTTTTCGGCCAGCTCCTCGATCGAGTCCGCGGCAAACACATCGGTACTGCCTCTTTCGAGAGCAGCCTTTAACTCTCTGGCAAAATCGACGGGCCGTGTTCCCACAGGATTGTCCATCCCGACCTGTTTCTCGATTCCCTTCTCCATGAGGATTTGCAGAATCGAGTCGTCCGAGAGCCTGTAAGTAAATCCTTCTTTGTAGCGCGCGCTGGCGTTGCCCATGGAGGTGTCGTAGAAAGAGACACTTTCGTCGCAGTACCTTTCTCCACGCGGATCGACCCACAGGTCAGGCTGAGCGCCGACCATCTCAAGCGATCCTTTCAAAACATAATCCGGTCCGAATGGCCCCGCGCTAAAGGTTTCCAGTACACCGAGACCCTCCTCGGCCGCGCCGGCCTCGAAGGCCATGCGTATGCCATCACCCATCTTATCAACGTTGCCGATTGGAGTCATGTTTACGTTCAGATCGAAACCGCAGTATTTTTTTATCCATTCTTTGTTGTTCGCGTAGCCGCCGCTCGCGATGATCACCGCCCTGGCAGCAAATTCAATCTCCTCATCGTTCTTTTCAGCAACGACACCGGCTATCCTGCCGCCCTCCTTGACAATCCTTCGCACTGTCACACCCGGTTCGAATCGCACACCTCTCTCTTTGCCCGCTGTGGCAAGAGCCTTTATGATCGATGCACCCTGCCCTTTCACGGGGTGGTAGGTACGGGGCGACTCGGGCATGTTAATTGTTTCCGGTCTGAACTCGACCCCATAATGCATAAACCAGGCGACGGTCTCGGCGGATTCGTTCACGACGGCCCTGACGAGCCGTGCATTAGCTCGCCAGTGGCTATACTCCATGATATTCTTGAAAGCTTCGTCCCGGCTGTACGTTATGTAATTTATCCGCTGTCTCTCCGTTTCCACTGCAAATAGACCGGAGAAGAAGTTCGAAGTCCCTCCCAGGGACTGCTGCTTCTCAAAAACGATGACTTTCGCGCCTCCCTCTGCGGCGGTGACCGCAGCAGCCATCCCGGTCACGCCCGAACCAATCACTATCACATCGGTCTGTTCCTTATTTCCTATCATGCTTCTCCTCCAGTGGCCGGCAAATTCAAATTTTCACTCCTCATACTGACCCGGCGATACTATCCCCTATGATACTTTCATGAGAACGGACGGTAACCACGTTGCAAGCCCCGGAAAGACGAACAGGAGCCCAAGAACCAGAACAAGTGCAATAAGAAACGGGGCGCACCCCTTATATACAAGTCCCATCGATTCCTTGGTGATACCTGCCACCACAAATACCGCAATTGCCACAGGGGGTATAATGACACCGATCATCAGCGACACTCCGATGATGACTGCAAACCATACCGGGTCGAAACCAAGTTTTAATACTACGGGAAAGAATATAGGAGTCGCAAGAATCATAAAAGCCAGGTCATCGATAAAGGATCCACCCAAAAGATATATAAAGATGATGAGGATCATGATGACGCTCCGCGGTAGGGCCAAAGAAACGGTCCACTCCGCAACAAGGGCTGGAATCTTCGCCATCTCAACGAAATGGCCAAGCACGGCCGAGCCGGATAGCAGCATAAGTATCATTGCGGACATGCGTAGCGACTCCCTGACCGATTTCGTAAAGGCCGGGAAGTTCAGATCGCGCTTCAATACGGTAAGGATAATCAGGGCTATGGCGCCAATGCTTCCCGCCTCAGTGGGCGTGAAGAATCCCGCCATCAACCCTCCGATTATCACGACAAAGATCAGTAGCGGCCAAAACACCTGCGGGACCGAACTCATCCGGTCCTTCCATGTGAAAACAGGTCCTCGCGGGCCAAGACCCGGGTTGATCTTACACCAGCCCACGACTGTCAAGAAGAATAGGACCGCTATTATCATACCGGGTACAGCCCCGGCGAGGAAGAGTCTGCCGATGGATTGTTCGGTCAACATGGCCATAATGATCATTGAACCGGCCGGCGGAATCAAGAAACCGAGAGTACCCACGCTTGCCACAACACCGGTTGAAAGCTTCCTGCCATAGCCATATTTGTCCATCTCGGGGATCGCCACCGACGAGAAGGTGGCTGAGGTTGCGAGACTCGATGTGGTAATCGCCTTAAAGAGGGTTGCGCCCACCACAGTCGCCAGGGCGAGGCCACCCGGGACATGTCCGATAAATTTTCGGGCCGTTTTGTACAGCTCTTCAGCCATGCCTGAGTTAAAGGCTATCTGGCCCATAAGCATAAACAGGGGTATCACCGTAAAGGAGTACGAGGCAAAGGCATCAAAGAAGTCCTTTGATAAGAGGCTTACGGCGGGGTTGGTCGAACGCAGATAGACAAGTCCCACCAGACCGATGATACCCATGGCATAGGCCAATTCTACGCCTATGGCAAAGAGAACGAGGAGAAGGACAATTCCTGCACAACCTACCAATACCTCAGCCATTGGAACCTCCGCGGTGTACTGATTCGAAGATGAGGATAAGACCGGCTATCACAAACGCGCCTCCCATGGCATAGGTGACAGGGTAAAAAGGAAGTTGGAGGACCGCCGTATAGTCGCCGGTGGCTCTGAACTTGCCTGCCATCTTGACAAGCGCGTATCCTAACGCGAACATAAAACCAGCACCCATGAGCCGGGAGATCACATGGAGAACGGACTTGGGGGCCTCTGGCAGCTTCTGCAAAATGATATCCACAATGACATGGACTTTGCCTATAACGCTCGCCGGGATCGCGAAACCAAGCACAATCCCCCCGGCAAAGGAGATGAGTTCATAGGCACCGGGGATAGGATGTCCGAATGTCCTGCCTACCACATCCGAACCGGAGAGTATCATTACCGCTATAAGGGCAACTCCGGCCACAGACTCTATCCAGCCGCTGAACCTGTGCAGAATCCTTTCAATTATCATAAGACCTCCAGAGCCTTACTATCTATTTCTGGTTCTTTTTTACCCAATCCTGAACAAACTTATACGCTTCAGACGCCGGAAGCCCCTTTGCGGTCTTTTCCTTTACATAGGTATCGTACACAGGAGCGATGGCCTTGAACCAACGCTCGTCCTCCGCGCGGCTTAAGGGGGAGATCGTGTGTTTCATCGCCTTCAGAGCGTTGACAGACTCTGCACTCATGCGTTCCCAGGTCTGCGCGGTCTTGACAGCATACTCTTCCGATAGTTTGTCCATAATCTGCTGGATGTCTGGTGGCAGAGAATTCCATTTCTCCTTGTTCATAACGACGAATTGAATCGAAGCAGGTGCGGTAAGGGTATTCTCCACCGTGAAGGGCAAAACCTCTCCCCATTTGAAGACCGTGAGGCCTGGCCATGCAGAATAAGTCCCGTCTATGACCCCTTTTGCCGCGGCATCGTACGTGTCAACAGTGGGTATGACCACCGGCACTGCCCCAAGATCCTTCACCAGTTCTACCATCGGCCCGCCAACAGTCCTGATTTTCATGCCCTTCAGATCTTCGAGCTTTTTGATAGGTTTCTTGGTATGAAGGAGTGCGGGCGTGGTGGCAGTAAACCATAAGACCTTTACGTCCTGCAGTTCCTTGGGCTTGAATCTGTTGACGTAGTCCTGGGTCAGCTTGACAGCCAGAAGGGAGGTCTTGAGTCCTGTGGGCAAATCGAGAAGTTCCATCATAGGAAATCTTCCGGGCGTGTAACCGAATGCGGAGAACCCCAGGTCAGCTATTCCGTTGGTCACCGCTTCATACGTCTGAGGCATGGAGACGAGCGTGCCTCCCGGATGGTACGTTACCGTGACGCGGCCGTTGGTCCTCTTCTCGACCTCCTTACACCACTCCTGTAATGTTAAGCTTACGTCCTCTGTAGCCGGTAGGTAACTTGCAAACTCGAGTTTCGTGACTTTATCGGCGCCATAAGACATGCCGGTCAATAAAGCAAAACACACAAAGATTGCTGCACAACAAAATACACACGTCTTCTTCATAACAACCTCCTTATCGGTTCTTTGTCGTATGAAGCATCGCTGCCCATCATCGGAATGCTCAAAAATTCCCCTCCTCGAACCAAACTGCCTCATCGTGATAATCTTATTCCGCACGGAGAAATCAATCCCTGGCGACCGATAAGAAGCTGCAGATGTCTCCGCCCTGATAATCGCTCTAAAGCTTCAAGCTCGCTTTGATCGCAGGAGTTCTAGGCCGCCTTTCCCGTCCTGCAACATGATGGCACGAAGATTCCCGATCATGCAATGATTTGATTCTATGACATAAATCATAAAAGTAAGCACCATGGACAGATCACAGTATCCTTCACCAGGCATCAACCCGGGACTCGGATTGAAGCGCGTCCTAAGATCGGGATGGATGGCCAGAAAGAGCAGGCCGTGCATTCAAGGGTCATCAGGGAGCGCCAACCTCTCACGACCACGCCGCCATCCATGAAAGGTTCCTTTTTTTCAGGATTCCTCTGGGGTGCGCGCTCGATCCATGGCACACTAATCCGACCGGGGCAGACGGCCTTGACTCGCATCCGGCCTGTCCTGTCTGTTCGATATGCATCTCGCTGCATTTTCCCCTGCAATACGGGCCGAATTAACGGCGAAGGCGAGGGCCATTCCCGAGAGGACGTAGCAGTAGGTGTCTGATTGCCAACCGCCGGCGTCATTACCCGTGGCGAAAAGTCCCGAGATAGGGTGGTCCCGCCTATCCAGCACCTCCATGTTCTGGTTGACCTTGATGCCTCCGATGGTACCATGAAAGGCCTGATGGCACCTGATAGCGTAATACGGAGGCGTGCTCAGAGGCTTGAGATACCTGCGGTTTTTGTAAAACAAATCGTCGTATCCTCGATCGCACGATTTGTTGTAAGCTATAACGTTCTTCTCGAGCACATGAGCTTCGGCCCCAATCCAGCCGGCTATTTCCTTCCATGAATGTGCTATCTTCACCTGTCCTTCCTTTGCCTCTTTTCGCAAATGCTTATCAAACTCGGCCATTTTGCTGCCTGGAGGAAACAACCTGTGAACACCTTTCATCAGTCCGTCTTTGATGAAGCTCTGTTTGATTGCTTCGTCAAAGAGGGTAAAGGAAATCTTATCCGGTTGCCTGTTCAGCGCGTTCGCGCTCTCTGCCGGAAGATACGTGGATTCGTCGATAAACCGTTCACCTTTTCTGTTTACCCATACGGTATTGGACTCAACGGACACAACCGAAACCTGCAATGATCCCTTGAAAAATGGGCCCATAAAGAGGATATTCCCTAAATCTTCTGTGGCGGCGCCTGCCTCGATTGCCATGCGGATCCCGTCCCCCATGTGTTGTATACCGTTTACCAGGGCGTCTTCAGTATATTCAGGGCAATACTTCTTCAACATCTCCTTATTACCGGAATATCCGCCTGTTGCAATGACTACGCTATCCGCACAAATCCTCATTTCCTTGCCGCCCGTTACGGCCACTACCCCCTGAATCCCGTCTTTCCCCCTCATAATCCTTTTGGCAGCGGTCCGGCTCAAGATAAGTACTCCCAGTTCCTTGCACCTCGCTGTCAATGCTTTCACCAAACCCGCCCCGTAACCTTCGGGCACGTGATAGAGCTGCGGGACCTGATTATGATAAAAATTGCGCACGTCTTCAAATCGTACGCCCATCTCTTCCAGCCATGCCACAGTGTCTCCGGATTTGTTGATGAATGTCCTGATAATCTCCGGATTAACCTTCCAGTGTGAATATGCCATAGCTGTCTTGAAGATATCCTCAGCGTGCGCATCGATCTTCATCCGGCGCTGGACAGGGCTTTCTGCAGCCATTAACCCTCTTGCCAATGCCGTATTTCCGCCGACCAATTTTCGTTTTTCAAGGAGTGTAACCTTTGCCCCTGCCTCTGCGGCAGCTACGGCGGTTGCCAGGCCACCACCACCCCCGATGACTACGATGTCGGTGACAACCATGTTGTTCTTTGAAGTTGCCCGTGATTTCATAGCCCCACCCCTATTTGTCCCCGTTCACCCGGACTATATCCGCGCCTGAGAAACCCCTCTCTCATGACCTCACTACCGTAGCAAGCTGCGATACCCTTGCCATCACTTGTCTCAGGAAGTCTGTTCACTCTTTTTTCTTTCCACCGGCTGCTTCTACGCTTTGAACGATCCTGTTCATGGCAGCGCCTGAAACATCGACGATGGACGCCCCGCCATCCACTGGAATAACCACACCGGTCGTAAAGGACGAATCGTCGCTCGCCAGATAGCTGCACAGGCCGGCTACTTCTTCAGGTACCGCTGTGCGATGAAGAGGAACATCGTTGGAAAACCGGGAGAAAATGTCCTCTATGCCTGTTCCCAACATGTTGGCAAATATCTGCATATTACTCGTGAACATATCGGATTCCACAGCTGCGGGACAGACTGCATTACAACGGATCCGGAACCGGCCGTAGTCAAGAGCTGCCTGGAAAGTCAGATGGATAAGCCCCGCCTTTGAGGCGCAGTATGCTGGTTTTCCCGGGATGCATCTGATACCGGCCAGAGAGGAAATATTGATGATGGATCCTCCTCCTGTTTTGATCATGTGCGGTAAGGAAGCTTTCATTGTCAGGAACGGACCGGTGAGGTTGATTTCGAGCGTTTTTGTCCATATCGCGGGGTCCAGATCCACAATACTTGCCGGTCTGTGACTCATAGCAGCATTATTGACGAGGACATGCAACCCGCCGGAAAAAGAGAGCGCCGTTTCTACCATCCGTTCCACATCATTTGGATCGGACACATCCGCCGGACAGGTCTTGATTTTATCCGATGGCAGCGACTCGGCCACTTTTTCAAGCATTTCACGGCGACGGCCCGTTATGCACACCCTCGCTCCGTCTGCCACAAAACGCCTGGCAATTGCTTCTCCTATACCCGTTCCTCCGCCCGTTATAATTGCTACTTTTCCCTTTAAATCCATTCTCTTCCTCCTTGCTTAATCTCGAGAAAACTCCGATGCTTCTGCCGACGCAGTCTCAAGAATTTTCCTTCAGTAACCATCACTCATTTCCAAAAAAGAACCTGTTATTAAAACCGCGCCATGGAACATCCGGATGTTCTGCAATTGCTCACATGTACGTGCGCCTTTCAGTGGGCCGGCTCAAGCCCCAGTCTGCTCAGCAGTTTCGCGCGGAATTCATCCCCGCCGGGCTTGAGCACTGAGAGGGTTAGCGGCATTCTCTTCAGGCTATCCAGCATACCGGCGGAAAGATCAAAGGGTATGGAGATGAGATGTGTACCCGGAGGAAATACTTTGCGCGCTCTCATGCCCAAACTCAATATGGGAGTGTAGTTTAATTCTCCGGAAAGGTAGGGGTATACAAAGAGCCAGGCACATCCGATTACCCCGGTGCTCCTGCTTATCCACATCTTTCCCGTGGAGTAGCTCATGGCCCTGAGCAGGATCTCTGACTGTTCCTCTTGGGTGAGAAAGATGAGGAGATCCGGGTCATGAGTAAGCTTGTTAAGAGGAGAAAGCATCACAAAATTGATGTTTCTCCTCGCCTCCAGCCTGGGGATATGATCGTACAAGCGACTGCCTGACCGGGGACTGTCGAAAATCTCCAGTCCTGTGCCGTATACTCCTGATGTATACACGGGTGGCAGGTCCTTGCCGAGTGAGTAAAGGGCCGCTCCGCAAAGATGGTTCTCCGGGGCTGCATAAAAGGCATGTCCTTTCTGGGAATATGCGAGCATCTCGCAGAGAGGCATGGTACCCTCAAGGCATGCGGCATCTTCCGGCTTCGCCGTGCAGTATTTTACCCCCACTGGAGGGGCTTGGAGATTGAGTTTCTCGCTTATCTCCAGCCAGTCGTCTTTGTCACGAAAGGATGACTGTGTCATGTCTCTCTCCTAATTCTTTCGTTTTATTGATGCGTAATGAACGGCATTTTCTCCTGCAATCCGACCCGAATTAATAGCAAAGCCAAAGGTACTGCCGGAAAGGAGGATGTTATAGGTGTCCCATTCCCATCCGCCCGTGTCCGCTCCAACACCGTAGAGCCCCGGGATGGGAGTATCTTCGTGATTCAACACCTCCATGCGGTAGTTGATCTTGATTCCGCCTATTGTGCCCAAAAAGGCCGAATGACATCTGACCGCGTAATAAGGGGGTGTTTGCAGGGCAGAAAGATACCTGCGGTCTTTGTTGAAGTGCTCGTCATACCCCTGCGAACAGAAACTGTTGTACTCGCGTATGTTGCTTGTGAGGGTCTGCGTATCCACGCCTATCCAGGCCGCTATTTTGCCCCAGGAATCGGAAATGATAGCTCGGCCCTGTTCCGCCTCGTCTCGGAGAAGCTTGTCCAGATGAGGTAGCTTTGTCCTCTGCGGCACATAGATGGCCCCAACCCCTTTGATAAGCCCCTCCGTGATGATGCCCTGTTTGATTTTCTCATCGAAGATGGAGTATGACACCTTGTCCGGTTGCCTGTGGACCGTATTTCCGCGCCCGTCGGTGATTGTTTCGTCTGTGAAACGTTCCCCTTTCTTGTTCACCCAGATGGTGTTAAATTCCTGAGCCACGGCCGTCACATGGATCGGCCCGAAAGATCGGGGACCGCCCAAATGAAGCAACCCCAACCCCTCGGTGGCCGCTCCCACATCCATTGCCATGGTGAGGCCGTCTCCCGTATGGGGCAACCCCGCATTGTAGTCGTTTTCTGTATACGTTGGACAGTATTTCTTCAACAACTCTTTGTTGCCCCCAAAACCCCCCGTGGCTATGACTACGGCCTTGCAGGATGCTTGAAACTCTTCAGCCTTTGATTGCGCGGTCACGCCCCTGATTTCCCCCTTTTCATTCACAAGGATTTTTTTGACGGCTGCATCACGCACAATCCTGACACCCAGGTCTTCACAGTCCCTGGTCAGCTGCTTCACCACGGTAGCCCCGCCCTTCTTCAAACAGTGCCAGACCAGCGGTACTTGGTTGAAATAGAGAGCAGGCATAAAAAAATTCAGTCCCTTCTCTTCAAACCAGCGGATGGTATCTCCGGACTTGTCTATGAAAGCCCGGATAATCTTCGGATCAAGCTTCCAATGGGCAAAATCCATCGCCTGTCGGAAGAGTTTATCTCTTCGAGCGTCGATATTTGACCGCTGCTGGACTGGGCTTTCAGCAGCAAAAAGTCCTTCGGCGAACACGGAATTGCCGCCCAGCGTATGTCTCTTCTCCAGCACGATGACCCTGGCCCCTTTTTCCGCGGCCGCCACGGCAGCAGCCAGGCCGCCTCCACCACCTCCGATGATGACGATGTCAGTTTCAAGTTTAGCACCCCGTGAACTCTTGTCCGTTTTCATTACGTCCTCCTTATCATCTGCCTATGGCCCCTAAGGGCCGACTTGGCGAAATTTCGACGAACCTAAATGGCACGCGCCACCTTCGATGCGGTACCTATGGCATCCACGATGAGGAGGGGTTTCTGACAATCACCAACCGCATAAACCTCAGGCGCCTTTCCTTCAAGGCTCTTGAACAGGCTCGTGTCTGCCGATAGCGGCACAGCGGGGATAACTGTGTCCGCCTCAATTACCGATTTTGATCCATCTCGAGTAGTGATGGTTACGCCGTTGGCGACAATCTCAACCTGCCTCACACCCGTAACCATAGCTGCACCTTTCTTCCGGAACCAGGCCAATAGGTGGTTCAGAAGCACCTCCACCATTCCCTCTCCCACAGCATCACCCGATTCGATAATTGTCACCCTTCTTCCGCGCTTCGTAAGGAATTCCGCCAGCTCACAGCCGTGTAGTCCGCCTCCGATAATGATGACCCTTTTTCCCAGTGGCATATAGAATCGGGACAAAAATCTTAAGGTGCGTGGTCCGAAAACTTTCAGAAAGAACCTCATCTTCCTGTGGAGGTCTTTCCCGCTCAATACATGACGGCTATTAATACCCATTACCTGCGGGGTTACAGTGGTGCCTCCCGTGGCTACGATCACCGCGTCGGGTTTTATTTTCTGAATGTCACGCAGACCAACCTCTCTCCCTAATTTGACCTTCACCCCCAGCTTTTTAAGCTGCCTATCAAAATAGCGCACTATGGACAGCAGATCTTCGGGGTGATCTCCTTTCACTGTGGCCGCGATGTGCAACAATCCACCGAGGTTATCGGCTTTTTCGAAAAGGGTCACATCGTGGCCCCGAAGGGCCGAGACTCTAGCCGCTTCCATTCCAGCCGGCCCGCCGCCGATTATGACCACCTTCTTTTTCTTCAGGGCCTTATCGATGGTGTTGTACTCCGTTCCAAGGAACGGGTTAATGCGACACCGCGCGTTAGCACCAAGACACGTATCGCACGCAGTGCAGGGGGCTATTTCATCTACGTTACCGGACAAGAGCTTGTTCGGATAATCGGGGTCAGCCTGTAAGCGCCTTGTCATCCCGATGAAGTCCGCTTTGCCCTCGCGCAAAACATGCTCCCCAAGTTCAGCATCGAGTCTTCCCACAACGATGATTGGAATGCTCACTTCCTTTTTTATTGCTTGAGCGAGGTATATGTTGGCGCCTGCTCCTTTGCGGCTGGCATTATATTCTTCAGGCATCGATCTTAAAGGAACCACCGGCTCCGGGTAGAAAAGCGCCTCAGGAAGAAATGAACCCTGATGAAATCCAAGCCAGTGGCTTCTCACCTGAATAGCGTCGGCTCCGGCAGCCTCTAAGAGCTTCGCTATCTTTCGGCCGTACTCTGGAGTAAGACAGGCATTATTATCGATACCCAGAGCTTGGCCAATCTCCATGCCATTTATGATCACTTCTACCGCAAAGTCCTGTCCCAGACGTTTCTTAATCTCTTGAATGATCTGCCCGACAAATCTCACCCTGTTCTCCGGGGTGCCACCATACATGTCTTCCCTTCGGTTCCAGAAAGGGGATAAGAAGTTGTGCAACAGATGGGTGCTGGCGGCATTTATGTCCACACCATCAAATCCCGCTTTCGCACACCTCACAGCCGCGCTCGCGAACTTATCCACAAGGCCCTCGATTTCGGCAATCGTGAGAGGCCTCGGCGGATCCGAATGAAAATCACTGGGACTATCCAAGGTGGTCGGAGAAGCACCGATAGGCGGGCCTTCAAACAGAGGTTCCGGCATAAAAGGGAGTTTGGTTTGCCATGGTCCTTCGTGAACCAGCTGTATAAAAGCGGGACAACCATATCCGTGAATGATCCTGGTCAATTCACTCAAACCCTTGATGTACTTATCGTCGTCTATACGGTAACGTTCCTTCCATCGCCTTCCGTGCGGATAGTCAATCGTAGCGCTTTCCACTATCAGAAGACCCACGCCGCCCCGCGCGATTGACTCATAATACGACTTGACTTTCTCGTTCATCTCGAGATCATCCTCGTGCCACATGAGCATACCCGATGCGGTCTTGACGATTCTATTTTTCGTTCTTACGGCCCCTATATGGTAAGGTTCCAGTAGTTTTTCAAATCTGCTGTTACTTGCCATCTGTTCTCCTTCTCCAACGCGTGTCAAAAGATTTAGTCATCGCGGCGATACACGGGCAAAATTTCAGAAACCCTGTGAACCGTTTGTGAGCGACATCGTCAATAGTCGGCCCATGAACAATCCGGGTGCTTAAGAAAATAGCTGATCAACACGCCAGTTATTTGGTGACGCTCCACAGCTTCGAAGCCTCCACCCGAATCCTCTTTATATCCGCTCATTCCTTAACGACAGTGCGCTGGTTTAACCTACTGTGGCTCAGACGCATTCTGAATGTACGTACCGTAAGGCGCGGTCGAAAAATGAACGATAGGTCGGTCAACCCTCCGTATCCAATAGGGGCAGTGGCTCAGCCCTTTGGGGACAAATATGAGGCAGCTATTCTTGATCGTGTGTATTTCCCCGCCAAGCCAGAATTCTATTTCACCGCAAAGATCGAGCGGGTCCTCCGGGTTGGTGCCAAAAAATGCAACAACCTCGTCGAAATCATGCGTGTGCGCTTCCGCCTGCTTTATATCCGAGGCTTTCAGATACCAGCCTGAAGAAACGTAAAACGCCCCTTCCACCACTTCCTTGTCCAGATACAATATCCTTTCCCGGTACTTTTCCGGATCGGGTGCCTCTTGTTGAGCCGATTGAGGAAGTTTTAGCTGCGTCACGATATATTTCCCGTATTTGCTTTCACTCATTATCTGTTCTACCTCCCCGTTGTATCCGTCTTTTCACCAGGCAATTAGCCGCAGGTCTCCGTAGGAATATACCTCATGAAACTAACCCTTTCGCATAGGTTTAACCGCTCTGGGTGAATGCCTAATGCGCCTTTTGAGACCACCTCGTGATTCTCTATCTCATTGGCTTCGCTAGAGGGGGTTTTTCTGCAACCCCCTTTTTTCATCCTTAAACGCTGTGCCTAACGTGCCGCCTTGATCTTGTCATAAGCCTCGAATTCCGCCGGCTCCGTGAGCATCTTCCTCCAGACGTCCTTTGTAGCTTCTCGAAAAGCCTCGATATTTGGTTCGGAGAAAACCATCCCTTTCGATTTCATCAAATCTACATCCTCACGTTCTTTATCCAACACTATTTTGGTCACCTCTGCATTAACCTCTTTCCACGTATCCATCCAAAGCTTCTTGCTCTCCGGAGTGAGGCTCTTCCAGACATCTCCGTTCAAATGGAGGAGGAATGCCGAAATCATGTGGTGGGTCAAAGTCCCATATTTCAGAACTTCCCAAAACTTCATGGCCACAACAGGCTGTGTGGGCACGGCGAGACCGTCGGCAACTCCCTGACGCAGGGCTATGTAAAGTTCTCCAAATGGTATGGGCGTGGGACGCGCGCCTATGGCCTCGAAGGTTTCAACAAAAATCTTGTCCTGGGGAACTCTGAATTTCATTCCCTTCATATCGGCGGGCGCGCGGACCTGAGTTTTATTGAAGAACATAGACTGCCAGCCTCCAAACTGCCAGCCAAATATATAGATTCCGGTTTTCTCCAGGTGTCTCCTTGACCATTCCTCTCTGATTTCACCGTCCATGACTTTGCGCGCATGATCCAGATCACGGAACAGGAAAGGGAGTTGGATTACGTAGAACTCTTTCGACCCACCGGCGGGTGAGTACATCATTGCCAGGCTGCCGGTCTTGACCGATTCGAGCATCTGTTGCCATTTTCCAAGCTGCGAATCTGGAAAATAGGTGATCTGAATTTTTCCGTTCGAACGCTGGGTCATTCTTTCTGCAAACCGTGAAGGCGCTTGGCTTAAAGGATCGTTGCCGGGAATCTCTGAGCCGATTTTCAGAATAAGGGTCTTCTGTCCTTCACCCGTATACGCTGTAGCCAGAGGAGATAGACCCATAAGAATGACCGAACACACGATAGTCACTAGCAAATAACGCATTATTTTCCTTTCCATTTCTCCCTCCTTGTATCGTTTTGGATCAGACAAGACACGCACCTGATCTATTGTAAAGCCCGAATTTTCTCGTACGCCTCTCTTTCTTCAGGCTTGGTGACGAGCTTCTTCCAGACATCCTTCGTCGCTTCCCGGAACGCGTTCACATCTGGCTCGATCACTACTCCTCCTTTTGATTTCCACAGAGCTATGTTCTTTAATTCCCTGTCTCTCCCTTCCTTGTCTGCCCATGCTGCGACTTCTTTCCATGTATCCAGCCAGACCGTCCGGGTTTCCGGGGTCAGGCTCTGCCACAGCTCACCGTTCATATGGGCCCACAAAGGTTGAAACATGTGTTTTGTCAGGACCAGATACTTTGCCACGTCATACATATTGAAATTGACGAAAACGTCCAGAAGGCCTGCGGCGCCATCGGCTACTCCCTGACGGAGCGCCAGGTAAAGTTCTCCCAGGGCTATGGGCGTCGGACGCGCACCCAGGGCCTGAAAGGTTTCGACGAAGACCCTGTCCTGGGGAACTCTGAATTTCATTCCCTTCATATCCGCCGGCGTGCGAACCTGGGCTTTGGCGAACACACAATGCTGGAATCCTGCGTTGAGTCCGCCAAAGATATAGATGCCGGTCTTTTCCATGTGCTTTTTTGCCCACTCTTCTCTGATGGGCCCCTGGAGAACCTTGGCAGCATGATCGGAATCGCGAAAGATGTACGGATACAGCATCATGTAGAAGTCCTCGGAACCCCCTGCCGGCGTGTAGACTATCGCCAGGCTGCCGGCTTTAACCGATTCGAGCATCTGTTGCCATTTTCCCAGCTGCGAATCGGGATAATGGGTGATTTGGATTTTCCCGTTTGTTCGTTGCTTCATCAGTTCGGCAAATCGCATAGCTCCCTGGGTTCCCAACTCGTTCATGGGGCCTTCAGACCCTGACTTCAGAATCAGGGTCTTCTGTCCTTCACCCGTATAGGCTGTGGCTAAGCAAGCCGCACCAAACGAAAGCAGAATAAAGATAGAGACAGAGATAGAGATCGTCCGTACACATCCACCTATTGCTTTTCTCATTGCGTACCCCCTTGATATAAGATACTGACACATATATGTCCCTTGACGCGCAATCTCGCAAAAGACACGCCTCAGACAATCAGCCGTTAAGCTGCGAGAATCTTCTGATACGGCCGCGTCTCCGCAGCGCCTCTGAGACTCGATGGATCGTCTCCTCGTCTCATCAACCAGTTCTCTCAGCATGTCGTGGCTCCACGTGTTCCGGGCCTTTTCCTGGTATAAACACGTTACTCAGAACTGCCATATCTTCCAAAGTGATCTGCTTTCCCTTCATCTCATAAGATGGTTAGGAAGCCACAACGTCAATCCGGGCCACAGGGTGATGATGACAAGAGCGATGAGAAGCCCGATGAGATAGGGTATGACCGCTCGAGACACCTTTGATACGGTAGTCTGGCCCAGTGCCGAGACAATATAGAGAGTGGCACCCACGGGTGGCGTAATTAGAGCAAGCGACGTATTCACGGCGAATATTACGACAAAATGAACTGGATCAATGCCCAACTTAGTGATAACAGGAAACAAGATGGGGATCAGCATCATGGTTAAAGGAAGCGGCTCCAGGGGAAAGCCCAGCACGAACAAAATGGCGTTGATGATAAAAAGAATCACCAGAGGATTGCTCGATATAGAGAGCAGTCCCTCTGTCATCTTGACGGTAATCTGCTCGGCGCTTGCGACCCACGAGATGACCGCAGCCCCAGCGACCGTAAAGCATACGGATGCAGTCAGGACGGCACACTTCTTTACCACCTCAAACGTGCTTCTTAACGTAAGTTTCCGGTAGACCACAAACCCGAGGAAAAGAGCGTAGGCTACAGCCACTCCGGCTGCTTCCGTAGGGGTGGCTATGCCGAACACGATCGACCCCACAACGACGATGGGCATGAGAATCGATAGGGCTGAATCCTTAGCGGCTCGAAACAGTTCTTTGCGATCGAATTTCTTCACCGTAACCAGTCCCTTTCGTTTGGACACAACATAGTTCGTGATCAGAAGCAGAACACCCATCAGACACGCCGGGGCGGCGCCCCCGAGGAATAGGCGCCCGATGCTCGTGCCGGTCATGCTCCCGATGAGGACGAAAGCGATGCTGGGAGGCACAATAGGTCCAATGCAGGCCGAAGCTGCGATCACGGCAGACGCCATCTCCGGTGGATACTTTTCCTGCTTCATTGCCGGAATCATCACCGATCCGGTGGCGCTCGCATCGGCCACCGCAGATCCGGTCATCCCTGACACAATCATATTAGCGACGACGGATACGTTGCCCATCCCCCCTGTCACGTGACCGACCAAGGCCTGAGAGAAGCGGACCAGATGGTACGTTACTCCTCCTTCGTTCATCAACCCGCCGGCCAGGATAAACATTGGCATGGCAAGAAACGGGAAGGAATCGACACCGTAAACAAAATTTTGGGCTATGGTCGTGAGAGCAATCGGGGCGGGACCCAGCCATGAGATAAGGATGTAGACCATTCCTGCGAAACCCATGGCAGTTCCAATCTCCATGCCCAAAAACAACGTGAGCAGCATTACGCCGAAAAGAAGAATCATTGCGGCCTCCCGAGTTTCCGGAACTTTCTCACCACTTGAACGAAAAATAGGATCATGCCCAGGGGCAAGGAAAGATAGATAAACGCCTTGGGAATCTCCAAAGCGGCGGTGGTAATGCCCACCTTCGAGGTCACGACCATCACCTTAATCATCAGAGCGCTTACGAACAACAAGAAACCCGCCGAAAGCCCCAGAACAATCCGGTCCACGATAGTTCGTACGGTTTGGGGGAGCATGACCAGAAAGGCGTCTACCCAGAGGTGTCTATCCTGGGAGTAGGCCACGCCGATCCCCAGGAATGCCAAATAGATAAACGCAGCAATACATAACTCCTCAGACCAGGTAAAAGGATAACTGAACACATAGCGCATGATTACCTGGGCAATGGTAAGCACCGCGATCAAGATTAGGAGCAAGGCGCACAGGATCTCGGCGGTACCGACTAACACCTCGTTGAGTCTTTTCCCATTCATGAACTTCCCCCTTCAAGAATTCCACACAGTTGATTTTCGAATAACGTCTCTTTAGTAAGCGGGAGCACCTTCATTGGCTTGTTATGAGACATAGTCTGCCGCATTCTCCCCGGCAATTCGCCCCGAATTGAGCGCAAAGCCAAATGCAGACCCGCTGAGCTCGAGACAGTATGTGTCCGATTCCCAGCCTCCTGTGCCTGCTCCTGCGGCGAACAACCCCGGGATAGAATCACCTTCCTGATTGAGCACTTCCATGTGATGATTGATTTTGATGCCACCGATCGTACCGAGAAAACCCTGATGGCATTTGATAGCATAATAAGGCGGCTTACGCAGCGGTACCAGGAAACTCCCGTCTTTTAGGAGGAGATCGTCATATCCGCGCTCACAAGAAAGATTGTACTCACTGACGGTGTTGATCAGGACTTTCGGAATCGCCCCTATCCATCTGGCAATTTGTTCCAGGGAGTAGGATATCTTTATCCCTCCCTTGGCAGCTTCTATTTCAAGCTTCTTTTCAAGTTTCGTCAGCTTGGTGAGGGGTGGTTTGTTCGCGTAACCCTTGATGAGCCCCCGCTCTATGAAGCCCCGTTTGATCTCTTCGTCAAAAAGCGTGAAAGAAACCTTTTCCGGTTGCCGGTTCAACGCGTTCGCGGCCTCAGGCCATGTGAACCCGCTGGTTTCATCGACAAACCGCTCTCCTCTCTTATTTACCCATATTGTGTTAGGTTCCATCGCGACAGTCACCACATCCAGAGCTCCACGAAAATAAGGACCGCGCAAAAGCAGCGTTCCCAGACCCTCTGTAGCGGCCCCTGCCTCTGTCGCCATGATCAATCCGTCACCCGTGAGAGGCAAGCCGACTGCGTGAAGGGTCTCCGTGTAATAAGGATAATGTTGCCTCAACAATTGCTTATTCCCGGCATATCCTCCGGCGGCAACAATGACACTTTTGGCATGGATCCTGAAATCCTTGTCGTTTGATACGGCCATAACCCCAATGGTCTCCCCATCGTCATCGATCAATATCTTCTTGATGGCGACACCACGAAGTATTTGCACACCTAAGTCCTGGCACCTTTTGGCCAGAACTTTGACAACACCGATACCCAGACCGCGTGGCAAGTGAAAAATGCGGGGACCCTGCGTAGGAATAAATTGGGATATATCCGCGAACTTTATTCCCATATTTACTAACCATTCTGCCGTATCGCCGGACTTATTTATGAAAGCACGAACGATCATCGGATCCGTTTTCCAGTGCGCGTAGCTTAATGCCTTTTTTATCAGTTCGGCTTTGCTCGATTCGTTTCTCAGGCGCTTCAACGCCGGGCTTTCTGCTGCGAAAAATCCCCCGGCCATTGCTGTATCTCCTCCCAGGTTGCGCCTCTTCTCTGCCACGAGAACTCTTTTCCCTTTCTCGGCAGCCGCAACGGCGGCGGCAAGGCCGCTTCCACCTCCTCCTATGACGACAATTTCGCAGCTGAAATCTTCGTAACCCTCTGCCGGTGTTTTCATTTCAGATTTCACCCTTTCACGCTTTGTCTTTCAAAATATTGCCCCAGCCTGTCAACCCCGCCTGATGAATATCTTTCAGTATTGCCTGCGCCTCCCTATAAATAGAAAATGTGACAGAGTAATGTGTCGTATCTCATCAAACGCCCCACTTCTCAGTCCATATGGGCGCCACCGCACACATTGAGGGATTGGCCCGTCATGTAGTCGGAGAGCGGCGATACCAGAAAACTAACCACATCGGCGATATCATCGACAGTTCCCATGCGTCCTATAGGAATTCCTTTGGACACCATTTCGTACTCTTTTAGCCTGAATTGCTCCGCTGTAATGCCTTCTCTCTTCGCACCTTCTTCGTGGAACCTGTCTCGAAGATTAGTAATGATCATGCCGGGACAGATAGCATTAACATTGATTTTGTGAGCGGCGACCTCAAGAGCGAGACTCTGGACGAGCCCGATCACCCCCCACTTGGAAGCTGAATATGCTGCATTGCCTTTGACGCCGAATCTTCCTGCGAGTGATGCGAAGTGGACGATCTTTCCGCCCTGACCCCGTTTTATCATGTCTTTGACGATAGGCTTTGAAATGAGAAAGGAACCCAGCAGGTTAATCTCAAACATGGCCTTCCATTCATTTTCGTCGCCGTTGACGATGTCCAAATTGGGTGTTCCGCGTATGGCGGCACAGTTCACCAGAATATCTATCTTTCCGAATTTGTCGATCGCTTTGGCGACGCCCTCGTTTACCTCTTTCGTGCCGCTGATGTCGAGCGTCAAAGCCAGAGCGTCTCTTCCCATGGCCTTTATCTCTTCCACTTCTTCATCGAGTCCTCTCCATTTTTCATCTCCAGAGAAGAGGCTTTTCGGCGCGGCGAATTTGTCCATCACCACTACATTGGCTCCATAGCCGGCCAGACGCAGCGCTATGGCGTGCCCCATTCCTCTCTTCGAGGACGCCCCTGTCACAAATGCAACTTTACCTGCGAGATCGATCTGAATCATTTCATACCTCCTTTATGGTTAGTCCCTTTGCCCGATCACCTTAACAATTACTTTTCAAGCGTGAGCAATACAGACCAGTTTGAGTTCAGTAAGTTCTTCCATTCCGCACAGAGACCCATCCTTACCCACACCGCTTTCCTTCACGTTTCCGCCCCAGGGGAATTCAGCAGCCATCATCCTTGGCATGTTTATAAAAACACTGTCAACGCGCAATTGATTCACGAACTTTAGGGCCTTCGCAACATTCTTAGTCCACACTCCGGCACAAAGACCGTACTCTGAATCATTTGCCAACTTTATGACTTCTTCTTCTGAGGAGAACTTTAGGATGGGGGCCGCCGGACCGAATATCTCTTCTCGCGCTATTGTCATGTTGTGGGTCACGTCCGCGACTACAGTCGGCATGAGAAAGTAACCTTTGTTGAGCGGCGGTGTCGTGGGTCTCTGCCCGCCACAGACAATACGGGCACCTTCCTTAATAGCGGACTGGATATAGTACTCCACTTTTTCGCGTTGTTGTTTATTTGTCATAGGTCCCATCGTGGTTTTCTCATCCTTGGGATCACCTACGACGATCTTCTTCACCTCACTTGCAAACCTCTCCACGAATTGGTCGTACACCTTCTCATGGACGTAGTAGCGTCCTGGAGTTGAACAGTTCTGGGCTGTATTGCCGAAATGCCTCTGGGCCTGAAGGGTAGCTGCAGTCTCTACGTCCGCATCTTCGCAGACGATGATCGGATTGTTCCCTCCCAGTTCCATGATGACCTTCTTGACCGTTTGGCTCGCGGCGCGCATGATGTCTTTCCCGGTATCGCTGCTTCCGGTGAACCGCACCAGGTCAACTCCGGGGTGCGTAGCCAGCGCTTCGCCGACAGTGCTGCCAGGCCCGGTGATCAGATTGACAGCACCGGGTGGGAGGCCTATCGTATCCAATATTTCGGCGAATTTGACAGCTATCAGAGAGTTTATACTCGCCGGCTTCAATATGCAGGTGTTGCCGACGGCCAGGGCGGGCGTGAGCATTGAGATCATCATCAGAAGCGGGACGTTCCAGGGTGTAATGAGGGCGGCCACCCCAATGGGGACCCGCTGGAGGTAAGCCAGGGTATTGGGGAGGATTGTTTTTGGAAGGACCTGACCCATCATCGCCCTGCTGATTGCTGCTTTGTACTCGATCTCGTCGGCCCCGGCAGCAAGGAAGCCTCTGGCAAGCTGGATCGGCGTACCATGTTCATTTACTTCAAGCGAGATAAGCTCATCCGCGTTTTTTCGTACCGCCTCGGCCAATCGGAAAAGGATTTTTGTTCGTTCGCTCTGCGGCATGTTCGACCAGACGGGGAAAGCCTGAACGGCTGCCTTTACCGCTTTGTCGACGTCAGCTTCGGCCCCGAGGGGAACCTGACCGAGTTCCTCTTCGGTGGTTGGATTAACGACGGCAAACGTTTTGCCGGATTCAGCGTCAACCCATTTCCCTCCTATCCACATCTTATGGCTCTTCATATCATCCTCCTTTATAGATATATTGCATCCTTGTTCTAATCCCTTGTTACCACGAGCCTATATCTTCGTTACAGCTCGATTACCGCGTTGAATCCATCCGTAACAGCATGTCCAAGATTCCCTCTCTCTCGCCTGCAATCGCCAACCGCGTGAACTTCCGGGGCAAGATGCTTGAACCTTTGCACCAGGTCCGACCTCGGCGTGACGCCAACGGAGAGGACAACGGTTTCACATTGTATCTCATACTTATACCCATCTCGATCGCTCACGAGGGCGCCCGCGTCTGTCACGGCTTCAAGCTTAGTTTCTGTCTTTATGGTTACGCGCTGATTATTCAACATGGCAATAAGGGTTGTCAAGTTCAAAGGGTGTACGTCAGGGGTAATCTGGGCCCTGGAAAGCGCATCTATGATGGTCACCTTTCTGCCTTTACGGGCGAGATAGAGCCCTGTTTCGCAGCCAACCAGGCCTGCGCCAACGACCAAAATCGTATCCCCGATCTCGACCCTACCCATGTCAACGTCAGCTACCCGGAGCACATTCTTTCTGTCAATACCCGGCACCGCAAGCGCAGTGGGTGAACCACCAACAGCAATAATAACAGTATCGGGACGCTCCGCCTCTATCGCTTCGGTGGTTGCCTCGGTCGAGAGCCTGACGTGGATGTTAGGCTCATTTAGCGTTGTTCGCCTCGCCCAGGCCAGATAGCCCCTCATGTCTTCCTTGAATGGCAGAGCTGAAGCCACAATCAGCGCCCCGCCCAGTTCTGAATCCTTCTCAAACAAGATGACCTCATGGCCGCGACGCGCTGCCGTCCTGGCCGCTTCCATGCCTGCCGGTCCCCCGCCTATAACGACTACCTTTTTCTTCGTTCGAGGCATATCTCGGTTCAGGAATTCCACCTCTCTGCCGGCTTCCGGATTGACCGTGCACCTGGTGGGGCGGGTATAATCGCGGGTAATCGAAAGACATCGGTTGCACCGGACGCAGGGTCTGACATCGTCCGTACGACCGGCGCGCGCCTTTTTCACGCAATCCGGGTCAGCTATGATCGACCGGATCATGGCAACCATGTCAGCTTTGTTCCGAGATATAATCCCCTCGGCCATATCCATATTGAGAGAGCCCACCGTGGCTACCGGAATTCCAAGCGCCCGCTTAAACCCAGTGGCACAGTCCACATTGATGCCGCGTGGAATGTAAGTGGGTTGAATCATTCGGGCGCAGGTCTCAGGCGCATAAAGGTTGCCAGCAGACACGTGAAGCAGATCAATCCTATCCTCAATCATCTTTGCGAACTCGGTGGTATCCTCGACAGTCGGCGACCCGGGGATTAACTCGTCAGCACTTATCCGATACTCGATAGACAGCTGATCGCCCACCTTTTCGCGGATAGCGTCCAGCACATCGAGAGCAAATGCTGCCCTTTTTTGCAAATTGCCTCCATAGCGGTCACTGCGCTTATTTGTCAACGGGGAGAAGAACTTCCCCAGGAGGTGACCATGACCGCCGTGAATCATAATCATTTCCATTCCCGCCAGTCTGCATCGTTCAGCTGCATCTGCGAATCGGCTGATGGTTGTTTTGATCTGATCAACGCTCATGTCGGTAGGTTTGAAGGAACCTTCGTAATTCAGTTCAATTGAGGCAATAGCACCATATCTCTGAATGGCCTCTACGAGTACGGCCAACCCGTTTATCGATCTGGCATCGGCCAGGCAGAGTGTATTAAGCCGCCCGCAGTTACGAGCATCCTCATAGTCAATGAGTGTTTCACCTATGGTGACAATACCGGCGCCACCTTTTGCCATTCGCCTATGCCATTCGATGAGCTCACGTGTGACAAAGTAATCTTCAGATGCCAGGAAAGGTATGGCGGGGGAGACCTCTATTCTGTTTTTTGTTGTGATTCTACCGATCTTCAATGGCGAGAAGATGTGTGCGTATCCCTCCATTTATCCCTTTCCCCACTTAATATTATCTGCCGCCATGAAGATGCTGTTCTTTCTCCGTCAGATAGTGGCACGATGCATTCCAAACATGCAATGATCTAACTCTATGAGATAAATCATAATTGGTCAGGCACTTTCCTGCGGTGCACTAGAAGCAAGAAAGATCAACATTATGATTCACAGTTCTTGGGTACGCTCACCTTAAAAAGAGCCCAGTCCATCGTCCAGACTACGGCGTACACCACACGCCTCCTCGGATCCCAATTTTGGGTCACAATGTCTTTTCTTGTCAATACCTAATAAAGTCAGGCTGATGCGTACGAAGGTTTCAGACTTATTCTGTTGCTGCCTCGCTCTGATCACACTTCGCCCGAATTGTACATCCAAGAACAAAGCAAGCCCGAACGACGTAGATTTGTGATATAAATTATGGAGCAAAGTCATTGCACAGATACCATCTTGTTATGAAAGGAAGGAGGCCCCGATATGGAGGACCGTATGAAGCTCGAAGTGAGGAATAGACGCGTTGATGAAGACCGCTTTTTCGAAATGAGGAAGAACGTTCTCGCTCTCTGGCCTACAGGGAAGGAGGTGGATCTTGATGATGGAGTGGCGTATCAATTAAACCTGCCTGAAAAGAAAAACTTCATGAAGATCACGCAAAAACTCCGCGACGAAGGACGGTCCGTCGTTTACCCTCGGGCCGGAACAGCCCTCATAGAGGACGAAATAAGTCTCTGCAGAAAACTTGAGGGATCAGGAGTTCCGTATATCCCGGTGACCACGGACAGTTACACTCGTCTGCTCCAGTTTAAGAAGATAGAGGATGCCCTGGAAGAAACCAGGAAGACGGGGAAGAGACTGCTTAACGGATATCCGCTTATTAACCACGGGGTCAAAAAAACGAGACAGGTGGTAGAGAGCGTCAACACAGGGGCCTTCGACCCGCGGGTGTCCTACAGGGCTCAACCCTTGGGCGCCGAGATCGCCTTCGCCGCCGGAATGACGGGCATGTCGACCGGTCCCTTCATCTCTTGGGGCGCCTACGAGAAGAATGCAACTTTGGAGGAAGTTATCGCGACCAGTATGTACGTACAGCGGCTTATGGGATATTATGCCCAAAAAGGCGCCGTCATTACCACAGACCTCCATGGCTGGATTGTTACCGGGGTTCAGCCCATGACGGTAAACCTGGCGACGATGATCGCGGAAGCCTTGATGGCGGCTGAACAGGGAGTCAAGAGTATTGTCCCGCTCGTACACTTCATGGGCAACATGGCCCAGGATCTCGCATGGCTGAGAATACAGCCCCGTCTCATGAGAGAGTACTTGGACAGGTTCGGGTACACTGACGTAATTATTCCGGGTAATTTTTGCTCGCAGACCCCTCTGTTCCCCATGCCTCAGAATATGGGAGGGGCTTTCGCCTTTCCGGGATACGCCGCATTTGTGGGTTCCCTCGGAAAAGCTGAATCGGTTAACGTGAGAACGATCGACGAAGCTCTGGGCATCCCTACCGAAGAGTCCCATGCGGTCACCTATGAGTTCGCTAACTGGGTCTTCAATGTTGTCAGGGGACAGGACATAGAATTCGAAATAGAGGGGATAGCCGAGGAAGAGAGAATCGCCGAGATGGAGATACGGTCCATATTGGAGAAACTCCTTGAGATGGGAGATGGCGACATTGCCGTCGGATGCCTGAGGGGCGCCGAGGCCGGCGTTATCGACTCTTCGTTTAGCCCCAACAAGCAGGTGAAAGATAAAGTTATCGGAATCAAAGACTGCAAAGGAGCAATCCGCTGGGTGGAGTTCGGAAACCTTCCATTCCCGGAAGAGGTCAAGAATTTCCATCGCGAGAAGGTGGCAGAACGAGAGAGAGCCGAAGGAGAAAAAGCGGCTTATGAAATGATTATCCGTGACTTCTGGGCCTTCAGTAAAGGAAAGTTGGTCGGAACCAAGTAATTCGTGTTAATATGGCGACACTGCAGCCAGTCGCGCAGGGCCTGCTCCTCGAAGAACCTGTCAAGAAAAATAGGGGGGGGTGTTTTGACCCGAATAGCAAGGTGTTTTGCTTTTTGATCATTTTTCCCATGCGAAAATCTCCTCACCATAACATCTATCCACAAGCGCCTGGCAGAAAGGTTTGTGCGGTAAGCATTCCATCCTCTGGGAAAGGGGCATTCATGCCTGCTGAAGCCAATCCGGATCTTTTTATAGGACTCAAGGAGATACTCAGCTACATGAGGCTAACGGAACCAGCCTTCAGAATCCTGTACAGCGACTACGGCTTGAAAGGGGACAGAAAGGTTGCCGGTCTCTGGATAGGCCAAAAGAAACAGCTCGATCAATATCTCCAGGCCCTCACCGTACAGAGGGCCAGATTGTGCCACCAGAGGAATTCGGCAGAGAAGAACATGATTTCTCACAGACCCAGACGTAACCAGGCACTTGCGCCTATGGGACTCTGTGCAGTCTACTTCGAGGTTATAATGTAATCACTTGGATATGGGCGGTTTCACTCAGCGATCGAGGGATAAGGACCCCTCTCGGTCTTTCTAAAGCTTTCGTGTTAAGAAGAACCTAAAATAGCCCCCATACCACTGCTTTCTTTCTAATATACTCAGACCGGTGCTAAGAATACCGGATTCAAATTCATCCCATTCAAACAGCTTATGAGGTTCCTCAATAAACATTATCCCTCCGGGGACAAGAATACGGACTGCTTCAGAAAGAGCTTTTCGCCAGCGTGGGATATGGTGCAAAATGGCAAATTCAAGAACCGCATCACAACTCACATCCGGCATATCGATAGCTGTTGCGTCACCGACTTGAAAAGCAACATTTAGTTGACGTCTTTTTGCAAGTTTGATTTGTTCCGGCATAATGTCGAACGCAACTATTCGTGACGGGTCAAATTCTTTGACAAGAAGACTTGTACTGTACCCGGAACCGCATCCCATATCAACAATTACTTTGCCGGTCAAACCGATACTATGATTCTGGAGCATTCTTGTCATGAGAGGAAATTCCTTATGTTTCATTCTCCATTCCCTGAGGGGGTTATTCATCGCAAAGAATTCGAACTTTCCCAGGCGAATGCTGTCGTCTTTTCCCATCATGCTGTCCTCCTTTGTTGAGTTTTTATATGTTTACACGTATCAAATATGAGTATTAGCTCATATTATAATACGTCAGTATATATGTCAAGAATAATGTGAGTATGCACTCATATTCTCTTGACAAAGATCCCTCATTCATTAGAATATTCGTAAGAGAGCTGTAATGGGACACGGTCAGCCAATACGCACGCCAATGCAAACTCGAAGTATCAGCATGAAGAAAAAAATACTTGACGCAGCTTTCAATCTTTTCTGTACAAACGGTTTTCATAGAACCACGACAAATGAGATAGCAAGGCAAGCAGGTGTTTCTATTGGAAGTCTTTATTCGTATTTTAAAGACAAGGAGATGATTTTATTAGAGATCCTGGATAGGTACCATGAGCAGTTCGTTCTTTTGCGAGAAAGATCAATGAGTATGCTTAACATTGGCAGCCTAGACGAGAAGAAATGGTTACGGGGCCTTATTCAAGGGATTATTGCGATCCACGAAAATTCGAAAGAATTCAATCGGGAATTAAGAGCGCTCTATTACTCGAATGCGGATGTTGCAAAAGTTATTAACGAGCAAAATAACGAAACAATAAAAGAAGTGAAGAAGTATCTTCGTCGCTGGAACAAGAAGCTGAAATCGAGCGAGGTAGATACCGTTGCAATTATCGCGCTTGATTTCATAGCAGCATTAGTTGATCGGATCGTATTTGGCGATAATTCGATTAAGAAAGAACGGATACTGAAAGCTGGAGTTGAGGGGTTATATAAGATATTATCCCTAAAATGACCAATGCATGATCGGTGTGGCGTGGGTGATTACCGATTTTCCGACCAGCAATAAGGCAACCAATTTTGACCGTAATCTTTATTTTGTCCAAATCCCTGCACATGCATGATTTCAAATCCTATATTTCCAATTGCCATTCTCTGTAGCGCCCTGTATGATAATAATCCAGGAATTGAACATTGTTGGATAAGAAGTCGTTAAAGGGGAAGAGGCGCGCATGAAACAAATTGGATTCATAGGCTTTGGTCACATGGCAGAGGCGCTCGTTCGCTCTCTCCTGACTCGTAAACCAATTCTTGCAAAGGACCTGGTTGTGTCAAACAGATCAAGAAGCAAATTGAGAAAGATAAAGGCTGATTTCCCAACACTGGCAGTTACGACCAGCAATATTCAGGTTGCTCGTAAGGCAGACATAATATTCATTTGCGTAAATACTCACGAAGTAATTCAGGTTATGAAGGAAATCCTATCAAGTCTGGATAATACGAAACATCTGGTAATAATTTCCGGAGGCCTGGAGATAATGTCCGTGGAGCATCTGTTCAACGGCAAAATATCAAAACTCATTCCAACATTAACGTGCGAGGTCTTTCAAGGCGCTTCACTGCTCTGCCACAATAGGCTCGTTTTGGAAAAGGACAAGAAATATATCGCCAATTTGCTGAAAACAATAGGGCGGATTGAACTGATCGAAGAAGATCAATTTGCTGTCTACACAGTGCTATCAAGTTGTGCCCCCGGCCTAATAGCGGCCATCTTTGAACAATTCATAAGATCCGCCGTGAAGCATGATAAAATTGATTACAGAACCTGCTTCGAAATTGTTCTCAGTTCTCTTTTGGGAACCTCGTTGTTGTTATCGAAAAAAGGTGAAGGTTTTAATAACCTGATTGGCAGGGTGGCCCGTAAGGGTGGAAATACTGAAATAGCGGTGAACATATTCGAAAATAAATTGCCTCGCGTATATGATGAACTATTCGGTAAGATAATAAAGAATGAAACAAGACGGAATGACTTTACCAGGAAACAATTCGGAATCCCCAGCAAATCGAAAATGGTAGGCGCACGGGGTTTTGAACCGAGTCTCATGGACATAACATAATGAGATCATTACAGTTGTAAAACTCACTCATACCGGACTCATACTATCGTTAAGCAACCGTACGGTTACATTACCCATCTGTAAATGGTTTGTTACCGAGGACATCGACCTTAGCTCTCATAGGTCGTCTGGGTTTCAACCCGCACCGATTATTGATTATTGGCCGTAGCCCACACCTTGGCATCCCTGCCTGAATGCTTGCCCGCAACGGTCGATTTCTTTTCTACTATAATGGAATTGCGTTTCTTAAGATATCCAAATCGAGACACGGTCATCTAAACGTCTAACCATCGCAAAAGTCGGTTATAATCCTCGGCGATGTAATCATCCAAGAACTGGCACACATCAAAAGGGGAATGTACAATGACACTTGACGAGAACGAGGTGAACAGATATCTGCGCACATTATTCGGGAGGTATGAAGACAGCTTACAGGAGGCATGGCCAGAAATACTCGAATCCAATCCCAAAGCCATGGATGAGGTCACAGCTATCGCGAAGAAGGTCAAACGTAGGGCCATAAATCGGTACTTAGAGCAAAAATATCGGGAGGAAAGCCTGCAGAAACCTCTCGGAAGCAATGAAGATGGCACCTTCACTTTGGAGTCTATTCTCCATAACCCCGCAGACGATGAGCCAGATGAAACAGACCGCGGAAAAGCAGACCTTTACAAAAGGATCGTCAATTTTCTTATCAGTGAGTGTTTGAGGCAAAGAATAGAAAATCATGAACTTAAGAGGAAGGAGATCGAGCTAAAAGCCAAAAGGCTTAGGCTCCGCGCCAAATCCTTGAAGTTTAGAAAAGAACGGTTCGAATCATGGAAACAGCTCATGGAAGAAAAAGGAAGGCAGAAAGAGCGCCAAATCGAGCTCAGGATTGAACTACTGAGACAGAAGATCAAATTTCAAGGAGAATAGATGCTGCTCACGGAAGAAATTATGACAAAAGCCCCTCAAATCCAGCCGTGTCCGACATGAACTGGTGACCATGGCTTTTCAACGATCCATTGAAACAGTTCCTGGATCATGGTATACCAGATTTTTCGGTAGGACCTTCGGAGCTTCGGGTTCTTTGACCGGACTGATCCTTTTCATTGAGGAGTTATCGATAATGCCTCCCTCGTCAAGCTCTAAGGGGTCCTTTCTTATGGAAAGACCAACTCCGAGATTGATACAATGAGTTGAGGGCAAGTCAGGGTCATTGCCGTTTTACTATTTCGAGAAGGGAGAAACGTGTGAATGCCGATGTGAATCAGGACAAGCCTCAAGAGGTAGGGACGGATATCCTTGGGTGGGTAAATGGTCTTCAGTTCGGCCGTTTTCATATAGTTCTGCTCCTGCTTATAAGTCTCGCAGTCCTCTCCGCCGGATACTCTACGCAGATCGTTGCATTTGTAATCCCCTCTTTGCTCAAAGAATGGGCGCTTTCGCCCATGCAGGCGGGAACCCTCGTATCCTGGGGCTTTGCCGGTTTCATGCTGGGATCCTTGTTTTTTGGCGCTGCCGCGGATAGGTTGGGAAGAAAGAAAATGCTTATTGGGACCTCAATCTTGTGCTCGGTTTCTACGGGTCTCAGTTATTATGTCTCCGGCTTCAATCTCTTCTGTCTCCTCCGATTTCTCACAGGCCTCGGCGTGGGCGGGATATTCCCTCTTGCGGTAACTATTGTTTCCGAGTTTGCCCCTCCACACTTGAGAGCAAGACTCCTCACCGTCGCCGCAGGGAGCTACACCTTCGGATGGGTTATCGCAGCTCTCGTCTCAATGGCCCTGATCCCCGTATTCGGCTGGAGGATTGTGCTGGCCGTTGGCGCCCTGCCTCTTGTCTTAGTGCCCTTTATAGGGTTTTATCTACCTGAGTCCATACACTTTCTCTTCGGAAAGACCCATCATTTTTCACGTTTCTTCATGAGAGGTTCCGCTGATTCGGCTCTTGGTATTTCACGGGAGATCTCCCGGATCCGTCGCGTGGCGGGAGTCCTGCCGCCAATTGGCCCTGTTCGAATCCCCGTTAGTTCATCGCCACCATCCACGGGCCGCCTGTCAAACCTTTTTCGGCCAGGTCTTGCCCAAATGACCGTTCTCTTGTCTCTTACCTATCTTTTCACCTCCATAACACTGTACGGCTTATCGTCCTGGCTACCTTCCCTCATGGTGAAAGCGGGTTTCTCTTTGACCAAGAGTTTTAGCTACAGTATGGCTCAAGGAATAGGCTCTTGTCTGGGAGGGGTATTACTTGGCTATCTCATTGACATCTTCGGTCGCAAGCAGGGACTTGTCCTGACCTATTTTTGTGGCGGAATCTCCGTACTCCTTTTCAGTATATTGAGGTCTGGTTCTTCGTTGTATGTAGCTGGGGTGGCTACCGGCGTCTTTGTCCTCGCTGCGCCCACGGTTCTCCTCGTTGTGTGCGGTGAAACATTCGCGACCAACATCCGTTCTACCGGGGTTGGGCTGGTTCAAGCCATGGGCAAGGCAGGATCCATCCTGGGACCTATCATTGGCGGGGGACTTCAAGTCGCAGGCTTCAGCCTTCGTCAATTCTTCGTGATCTTGGCTCTGCCCTGTTTTGTCTGTATGGTATTCGTTTTCTTCTACCGTACCAAGAAGAAAGGTGAAACGCTCGAGGCTATTTAGTTTAGACATCATCCCTTGCTGCTGACGGGACAGAGGGCGCCTTCATCTTCCGCTATTCCTGCTGCCAAACTGCCGTTATTGGGAACTTTCTTGTCGTTCTTGTACTCATCGTAAAACGTTGTGGCGACCTGCTCCCCAACAATTGTATTAGCCATAGCGCCGGTTTTCCTGGCACCGCAATCGTTGAATGCCATTTGTATTCTTCCATGTTGGAAGCGTGAGCCAAAATCAATATTCCAGTCAAAAAAAGATTAGCCGACTCCCCTCACCATTGTTCGCCATAGCCTGGCTGACATACTACGAAATTACGACATCATCTCCGTCCCACTTATAGCGGGCATTGAGGCTGGCACCACGGGTAATTTTTTCTATGTAATCAAGGATTTCCTGGCCCACCTCTGTATGACCATGGACATAGGGAGCGCCATCCTTCTCGACCTTCATGGGAATGAAACGATAGGATAGAACCTTTTTGTCCTCAATCACGAGCTTCGCCGTCATGCAATAAATGGAATCCGGGTGGAAGGGATAGGTGGGATATTCGGGATCCGGTACGAAACCGAAGCGTTCTACTCTCTTCCTTATGTGCTCTTCGTTGTGGCTGAACTCGCCATCTAAGATTCTGCCCTTAAAGAGCGGGGATAGCTGAGGGGCCCACATGATAAAATTGTTGAGACCGTGATAGATTGCCTTACCCTTATACATCTCAATTCCGCGCAGGATGTGGGAATGGGTACCAAGAACGGCATCTGCACCATTGTCGATGCAAATATGGGAAATCAGCCGCTCATAAGGAGCAACGGTGATGGGTTTATGCACGTATCCCTTGTGGAAATACACAAGTAAGATGTCACACAGCTGCCTTGCCGCGTATACTTCAGCAGCCATTTTGTCATATGATTCAATGTCAGCAAAGTTATAAGCCATGCAGTCCTCGTTAATCCTGATTGGCTCTTTCAACAGATAAACATCCTGTTCAAGTCTCGTATTTTTCTGATCAAGCTCGCTTACTGGGATATAGGCGCGAATAAAATTCACGTACGCGGTGCCACCCTTGTTTTCGTCTGCAAAAGAATACTTGGGGCCAACCGCGTTATAAGCGAGTACGCCAACCTTGACTCCGTGCTTTTCAATAAATGCGGGTTTGCTTGCTTCCGTAATGTTGGAACCGGCGCCGCAGCATGCGATACCATTATGCCGGCACCAATCAATGGAGTCTTTAACGCCACGCTCACCAAAATCGTAGAAATGGTTGGCCGGCATAGTCAGTAAATCTACCTTGCCAATCAATGGGGCAAGGACATCAGTTGTTCTGTTAGCTGTTGCAAACTCCGTAACTTCACTGACATAAGGTTCTTCAAGGTGCAGTATGCGGAAGTCCGCCTGATCCAATATTTCATTTACGCCTTCAAAATATTTGGCAGAGTCTTCGCCAACGCTGGTATCGCCGCCAAATAGAAGTGTAAGCTGTTTTTTCATGTTTTATATCCTCCTCAATTCCTATAGCCCATTTCCGGGGCTATTCGTTTTCAAAAAGGGGCGAAAGACGAGGGAGAGAAACGAGATAAAGAGACAAAGGAAACAAGATGTAATCCTCTATAACGTTGTCCCCCTTTTCCTATCTCCTGTAATAATGAAGGGATATATATCACGAATCGAAAAAGTTAACAATTTAGAAATCAATATGAGCTATTTGCTGATCTGACCTGCCCCTTTCCCGTTCAATCAATTTTCGGCCTGTAAACAGGCAAACCGATGCAGCCGGAACCGCATCTGGCCGATTTTGCATTATGAAGAACGTACGCTTCCCTCCAGACTTCTTACGTCTTTTTCGGGTACCCTACCGTTTGTGAGAGTGTGATCCTCTGATCGGGTCTTAACTTCATCGCTACTGCAAGGCGGGCCCTGTCGATCATCGCACGAACTACCGTTGCGAGGCCCTCGGCCGCGCAGAACAGGTAGACGTTCTCACTGATGAAGCCCGTATGGGCGCCAGAGTAGAACGCTTTCTCAACATCCGTACCGCTCAGTTTTGCATAGTCAGAAACATAGACAAGGTTCACAGGCGCGTCCTTCACGTACGCCTGGGTGCCCGTAAGTGCCCGGATATCCTCGGTCATGATCCGTGTGAGCACGTTCCCTTTTGGGTCGTACAGATAAAGGCCCTCCGCGGTCGTTACATAGATATCG
>DATKMQ010000129.1 GCA_035541755.1 Syntrophorhabdaceae bacterium | reverse complement strand
AAAAGACCGGCGACGCCATGATACAGACCACAGAAAAGGTAGTGGTCGTGGGGGCGTCTACCGGAGGAACAGAGGCCTTGAAGGAGCTTCTGGAATCTTTCCCTGAAGACGCACCCGGCATTATTATCGTGCAGCATATGCCGGAGAATTTCACCCGTGCCTTTGCAGACCGACTGAACGGACTTTGCAGGATAACGGTAAAAGAGGCTGAGAACGATGACACGGTGATACGAGGCCGGGCGCTCATCGCCCCCGGAAATAAACACACACTCCTCAAGAGAAGCGGGGCACGGTACTACGTGGAGGTGAAAGAAGGCCCTCTTGTATGCAGGCACAGGCCTTCCGTGGATGTCCTCTTTAGATCCGCGTCTCGCTATGCGGGCAAGAATGCAGTGGGCGTCATCATGACCGGAATGGGAGATGACGGGGCAAAAGGGATGCTCGAGATGAAAGAAGCCGGCGCGTATAACATTGCGCAGGACGAAAATAGCTGTGTGGTCTTCGGTATGCCAAAGGAAGCGATAAAGCTCGGGGCTGTGGACACCGTGGTTAGCCTCAATCGCGTCGCAAGGACGGTTCTCGACCATGCCTGAACCGGTTTGCGAGAGGAGGGCACCTACCTCACAGATGAATAACCTCACACCTTGGGCCTTTGTGGCGATACGACCATCATGGAGACGAAGCTGCACGCTGTTGCGCCGGCAATTTAGGTCACGGACCTCGGGACGGTCAGCCGGTGGCCGGGCAGGGGAACAATTACTTGGCCTTGAAGACAACAATGCAATGTTGCGAGGGTTGGCCTATGGTATATAGCAATAGGCGAGCGAAGATCAGAAGTCTGGTTTCCACTCAGCGAGAGGCGCCCCAATGCTCGCCCGCAAAACAAAGAAATAGTGGAAGAACCAATGTGGACGCGGATAGTCCCATAACATTCTTTGAATACAGTGAATCGATTCTCGACTGTCTTGGAGATCCAGTCTTCATTCTTGATCGACAATACAGGCATGTTTTCGTCAACAAGGCGCTTTGCGAACAATCCGGAATACCGCTCGAACGGTGGCTGGGAAAAACCCCACGTGATCTTTTTCCAGAGAAGCAGGCTGAACTTTTCATAACAAGCGCAGGACGTGTGTTCGAGACCGGGAAACAAGACATCAGTGAAGAACAAATAACCGATTCAAATGGCGGTATCCTATCAATCGAGACGACAAAAACGCTCTACCGTGACGCCGCAGGTGAACCGCATGTGATCGGCGTGGTGTGCGACATTACTAAACGCAAACAGATGGAAGAAGCCGTGCGCGCGAGCGAGCTTCAGTTATCGCAGGGCATGCGCCTTGCCAATATCGTGTACTGGGAGCTTGATCCACTCGAAAATGTGTTGATATTTAATGATGCGTTTTATGCCTTTTACGGGACAACCGCCGAGCGCGAAGGCGGATACCGGATGACCCGGGACGAATATACAGAACGGTTCGTACATCCTGACGATAGGCTGCGTCAATCTCAAGCCGTGCGGCAGAATCTCGCCAGATGCCCTGCCGAATCCCCTCCCGATATAGAGCACCGTATTGTTCGGCGCGATGGTAAAGTGCGCCATATCGTGGTACGAGCAACGGCCGCTAAGGATGCTTCGGGTCGCCTCATTAAGAGATACGGAGTAAACCAGGACATCACAGACCGGAAGCAGTCAGAAATCAAACTATCCGAGTCTGAAAAACGCTACCGTACGCTCTTTGAAAACACCGGAACCGCGACGATGATTATCGAGAATGACACGACAATCAGTTTCTGCAATAGTGAGTTTGAACGCCTGGCCGGTTACACCAAGGAGGAAATTGAAGGCAGGAAGAGCTGGACCGAATTTGTATCCAAAGAAGATCAGGGCAGGATGTTGGCTTTACATCATCTACGTCGTAAGAACGCTGAAGCCGTTCCAAGGCAATATGGATTGCAGTTCGTCACACTAACCGGAGAAGTGCGTGATATGTATTTGGTTATAGACATGATCCCAGGTACGGACAGAAGCGTGGCATCGTTAGTCGACATAACAGATCTGAAACGGGCCGGGCAAGAGAAGGCGCGCCTTGAAGCCCAACTTTATCAGGCACAGAAAATGGAAGCCATCGGCACCTTAGCAGGGGGCATTGCCCATGACTTTAACAATATCCTTACAGCACTTATAGGATATGCCACTCTTCTGCAAATGGACGTCGCGCATGGCAGATCCCTGGGTTATGTGGCCCAGATTCTGGCGGCTTCGCAGAAGGCCGCCGAACTCGTGCAGAACCTTCTCGCCTTCAGCAGGCAACAAAGAATCAGACTTGAGCCCGTCAGTCTGCACAAGATCATCAGGGGGACGGAGAAGCTTCTCGGGCGCCTCCTCACCGAGGATATGACTATTGAGACATACCTTGCCGCTGAGGACATTATTATCATGGCCGATGCAACGCAGATCGATCAGATTCTCTTTAATCTAGCCACGAACGCCAGCGACGCAATGCCGCAGGGCGGTACTTTTACCATAGAGACACAGCTTATTGACCTGGACGACGAGTTCCAACGTCTCCACGGTTACGGAAAATCCGGACGATACGCGCTTCTCTCTGTCTCCGATACCGGCGTGGGAATGGATGAAACGATGCAGAAAAGGATCTTTGATCCTTTCTTTACCACAAAGGAAGCGGGACGAGGAACGGGTCTCGGACTGTCCACCGTCTACGGAATAGTAAAGCAGCATGACGGCTATATTACGGTATACAGTGAACCGCACATAGGAACGACCTTCCGCATCTACCTTCCTGTGGCAGAGGGAGCCTCAAAGGAAGAAACATCCATAGCAGCGCCCATTAAGGGAGGCCAGGAGATCGTTCTAATCGCAGAGGATAACGAGGCAGTAAGGGAGCTTATCGATAAAGTGCTTACACACTATGGATATGTGACAATCACGGCGATTGATGGTCACGACGCGGTGAAACAGTGCAAAAAAGCCGATACGGTACAACTTCTGATCCTCGACTCGGTCATGCCCAAGAAAAACGGACGGGAAGCTTATAACGAGATACGTGCACTCAAACCTGACATCAAAGTGATCTTCATAAGTGGCCACACCAGAGATGTTGTTCTCGACAAAGGCATCAAGGATGGAGAGTTTGGCTTTCTTCAGAAGCCAATCTCGCCCACTACTCTTCTGCGGAAGGTTAGAGAGGTACTGGATAATGCGCACAACTAGGACAAGTATCGTCCCACCGTACAGTTTATTCCTTGTGATATTCGGATAGCGGTTTTTCACAAACTTCTTGGTCCGGAGAACCGATGTGGGCGCGTTGACCCCGTCCAGCATGTTCTTCTGGATCATCATGTAGATTTCTCCCATTGGGTTTGGCACGGTGGAGGCTCCGAATGCCCCGCCACATTTTACCAGTCATTTGAAGAGTTGTACTTACACCCCGAAAATATCCGCCACCTTTCAAAGATCTCGATTTAGTGATGGTAAAGTCTACCACGTTTGTATACAAATGAGTGGTTTCAGAAGGGTTTTGCACATTAGACGGTTGTCGAGCACCAAAGTATTGTGAGATTGAGCCATTAGAAGTTATGTCATATGATATGGTTACATGACATAATGTAACTCTTTACAAGATAAAACAATAGCCTATGATAGCTTAAGCTAATGTAGTTGACAATATGTTACTGTTAGGACATAATATGTCCATGGACAGCCTGTATACGATCAACGAAGTGGCCAAGATTCTCCGCCTATCAAAACCGTCGGTTTATCGCTTGATGTCCAGTAAGAAACTGACAAGCGTGAAGATAGGCGGTAGAACACTTTTCAAGGAGTCGGAGATAAATCGGTTCATTGATGGTCTTGGCGGCGAAGAGGATAGGACGTAAAGGCTGATATGAGCCATGACGTCCTTTGATTGACGTTCCGCCATTTATCGAGGATTATCTTCCCGAAATCGATCACTGAGCGTTCGTACAACGCCTCTAGTCATCGGCCGCGTTATACCATTGTCGGTTAAGTATAAGATCGGCCCCGCAGAATCTATACGTTTGCGCGAAGATAATTGCCTTCGTGTTGAGTACAAAGAAGGTCGCATGAGCGAGGTCCGTGATTTGTCTTCGTGGTCATCTTTCGGAAGTGTATCCAAGCTGACGGGAGATGAAGAGAGTCTTCTCGGCCAAACACGGTGCCAGCTTTGAGAGCCTGCTCTTCATAAGGTTCGGTTGTCTGCCGCCAATGGTTAGTGCGGCTGCAACATCACCGCTATCGTTGAGTACCGGGGTTGTGAGACAGACTAATCCCTCTTGCGTTCCACCGTCATCAAACGCATAACCCCTTTTCCTTATCCTTGCCAGCTCTTGCTTGATCGACTTCACGTCCGTTATGGTTGCTGCGGTCAACTTTTGAAAATTCATGGACCTCAGTATCCGTTCCTGTTCTTCGGGCGGCTGATAAGCGAGAAAGATCTTTCCATACGATGATGAGTGCAGGGGTGGACCTGATCCAAGGGGATGCATGTAGTGACCTTCGCCTGGACCGAGACGATCCACAACGATGACCCTGAGGTTTCGGAAGATCCCCCAGCTCGTCAGAAGGCCGAAATCCTTGTTTATCTGTTCCACGTGAGGAAGGATGATCCGGCGCAGAGGATGGTTCAGCACATAGAGCAGTCCGACTTGAAGGAATCTGCCTCCCGTCCGGTATCTCCCGCTCTCGGGGTTCCTTTCGAAGAGCCCCTCGCTTTGCAATGTCTTCATCATGCGGGACACTTTGCTTGGAAGCATCTCAAGCAGCCTGGCGATGTCGCTCACACTCCTCTCTTCTCCTTGGTCGCTTTCAAAGATGGAAAGTATCCTCCCGAAATCCTTAAGCGTTTTGTATCGCAGATCGTCTGTAGCCATCTCATGGTAGAATACGAAAGTTAGATAATAGTTGTCAATAGGACAATTATGTTTTTATATTGACAATGAAATATGATTTATGACAGACTCAATCAAGATCGGCGGCGCTTGCATTGAGTTCGTATGGATGGGAAAAGATTCCCGTTCAACCACTTGAGGAGGAAGCCTTCAGCCCGAGAAAGAAATATTTCCACGCAAACATTAAACCATGGGCTTCTCACGGCCTATGTCTCCATGGGATGATGGCAATCCCGCGCATATGGTCGCACCGGCCAAAACTGAAGCGTTTGCAATGACCAAATCTTAAGAGGAGTAGAAAGAATGGCGGAATCGAAATACGGCAAACAGATCGTAACGGAACTTAAGACCCCGGCGTTCACTCCTGAGCGAATAACGAGCTACGCGCAGTGGGCGACCAGGATTCTCTGGATGGACGACAAAGTTGTGGATGGAGCATTTCAGATGAACTGTTCGTGGTACGTGAGGCCGCCTGCTACGCCCCAGCCGGAACAGTCGGCCCACACCCACGAAGCCGACGAGATCATCGGTTTTTTCGGAAGTAATCCCGATGACCCCCACGATCTGGGCGGAGAGATTGAGATGTGGCTGGAAGGTGAAAAGCATGTTCTCACAAAGAGCGCTCTTACCTTCGTCCCCAGGGGCATGAGACACTGGATCGCGGTGAAGAGGGTTGACAGACCGATCTTTCACTTTACGACGGTCACTGCCGGACGGTATGAACTCATCAGGGAAACATGAGGAGTGTATTTGAGGAGGTTTGAGCTTCAATGCTCGACTATGATGTGATCATCGTCGGCGGGGGGCCAGCGGGACTAACGGCTGGCATCTACCTCGGCCGTGCAAAATATCGGGTACTTCTCTTGGAAAAAGAGCAGTTCGGCGGACAACTAAAAAACGTAGAACGGATTGAGAACTATCCTGGCTTCGCCGAAGGCATCGGTGGGCCGCAACTTGCGGCGGCCATGGTTGATCAGGCTATTCGATGCGGCGTGGAACTCGAGCAAGGCGAGGTGACCGGCATCGAATCCTTTACGAGTTGTCGATCCGTCTTCTGTGCCAATGGAAAAAGTTTTACATCCCTTGCGATCATCCTGGCCGGTGGTTCCCATTCAAAGCCGCTCGCCGTGCCCGGTGAACAAGCTTTCCAAAGAAAAGGGATCATTCATTGTGCGCTTTGTGATGGGGGCCAATTTGCTGATGGAGTGGTTGCCGTGTGCGGGGGAGGGGACGCCGGGGTCACGGAGGCGTTGTATCTTACAAAACTTGCGTCCAGAGTCATCATCATCGAGGCACTCCCGGGCCTCACTGCGACCGCAGTTCTTCAGAAACGAGCCAGGGCCAATCCTAAAATCGAAATTCGATGCGGCGAGAGGGTCAGGGAAATTAAGGGCGGCCAGAGCGTCGGAGAAATAGTGGTAACCCACCATGAGACGGGCAAGGAACAGAGCCTCGCCGTTGATGGGGTCCTTGTCCATGTGGGGATCGAACCGAACACGGAATATCTCGATGGAACGGTCCCGCTCGACGAACGGGGACAGATACTGGTAGGAAGCCAGCTGGAGACCGAATTGTCTTACGTGTACGCGGCCGGTGACATCAGGGCCGGTTCGCCATGGCAGGTGGCCTCCGCCGTTGGAGATGGCGCAACGGCTGCCATCGCGCTACAACGTATGCTGCAGATGAGCGATGCCCGTTAGCGCCAAATTGGGGATGAGGAGGAATTGAGATGACGCCGAATGGTTCCGAAAGCATGTTCGCCGTACTGAACCCCGCCGGAGTGGCAAAGGAAGTGGAGCCGCTGCCTCTCGCCGAGAGAGTTGCCAACCTTGCCGGTAAAACGGTCTTTTGCGTGAGCCAGCATGTTGGCAACGCGGATCAGTTTCTCAAAAAGGTCGCGGAGGCTTTGCCCTCGATGATTCCGGGTGTGAAGACGGTCTTTCGCAAGAAAACAAGCGCTTACATGTCAGATGATCCTGAATTATGGGATGAGATCAAGAGCAAGGGAGCTGCTTTTATCTACGGCTGCGGGGCCTGAGGCTCCTGTTCCATGTGGGGTGCCCACTGGTCGATCCTTCTTGAAAAGGCAGGTGTACCGGGTGTTTACGTTGTCGACGAGCCGTTCCGGGCCGACGTTCAGATAAGTTGCGAAAAGGAAGGCATGGCGGTGCTGCGTAGAGTTGTGGTGCGTCATCCGTGTGGAGACGTCACCGACGCGGAATTGCCGGCCGTAATGAGCGAGCTCCTGACGGCATTGACATCCCCCTTGACGGATAAGGAGAAGTCTCCCCCAAAAAAAGAGGTGAAACAACAGACAAGGGTAGTCTTCAACGGCACTCTTGACGAGGTTCAAGCCTTTTATTACAGGAGCGGGTGGACGGACGGTCTACCTATCTTACCCCCGACCGAGGAAGCGGTCAGGGCGATGTTGAAGGGCACGAATCATGCGCCGGACGACATAGTGAGCAAAGAAATGCTTCCGGAGAGCCAGATTGTCACGGTCGAGAAGGTAGCCACAGTCGGAGTTATGGCAGGATGTGAGCCAAGATACATGCCTGTTCTTCTTGCCATGGTCGAGGCAATGTCTGACGAAAGGTTCTCATCATCGGTTCGTTCGACCTCCTCGTTCTCGTTTGTTACCGTGGTAAATGGCCCCGTGGCTAAACAGATAGGCATGAATTCGGGCATCAATGCGTTGGGATCAGGCACAGGCAATAAGGCAAATGCCACGATCGGGCGGTTCCAGAGGTTGGCCTTTATCTGTCTCGGAGGATCGAGAAGTGGCGTGAGTGATCTGAGCAGTCTCGGAAACCCCGGGAAATACAGCTTTGCCTTCGCGGAAAACGAGGCCAAGAGCCCCTGGGAGCCTTTCCACGTGTCTTGTGGCTTCAAAACCGATGAGAGCGTTATATCGATGTTGAGCGGTGGATGGAGTCACCATTCGCCCTATGGAGAAGTGGATCTTAACCACGTGGCAAAGAGTATTGCCACGTACGAACTCCCGACAGGTGTTCTCGTGTTCATGGACCCCATGTGGGCAAGGCGGGTGTCGGACAAGGGTTTCACCAAGCAACAGGCGGAGAAATACATCCACTCGCACGCGACAAGGAAGGCGAAGGATTTCAAATCAGATTTCTTTTATGCTCCCTTTATTGAACCCTCACTCAAGGGGAAACCCTGGTACGGCCAAAAAGGCTTATGGCCTGCCAGATATCTGGACGTCCCCCCGGAAGAAGAGATTCCAATCTTTCCGGAAGATTCTATCCTCATCGTTGTGGTAGGCGGCGAATCGAATCCCTTTGTACAGACCTGGCAGTTCTCCAGGCCCCGCTCAGTGCTCGTTGACAAATGGAGGTAGGCGGTCGAAATTACCGGCTATGACTTGAGACAGCAAACTGTGAACCTGTGGGAAGGATTATGGGCGAACGACTGAGAGACAAGGTGGCGATCGTGACCGGGGCAGGGACCGTCCCGGCACCTGAAGGCTACGACCCGGTAGGAAACGGGAGGGCCGCTGCAATTACTTACGCTTCTGAAGGAGCGAGGGTTCTTGCGGTTGACCTGAACGGTCCTTCGGCGGACGAGACGAGACGGCTGATCGAGGCCGAGGGCGGAACGTGCTCGGCCTTTGAGGCGGACGTGACCGTCTCCGATGATTGCCATTCGATGGTGGCTCAAGCCATTCGCCTGTTCGGGCAGGTCGATATCCTCCACAATAACGTCGGGATCGTGCCACGAAACCCCGGAGGCATACTCGATGCCGATGAGAAAGACTGGGACCTCGTGATGAATGTCAATGTGAAGAGTATCTTTCATACCTCCCGTGCCGTTATCCCACACATGGTTGCCTGTAAGCGAGGAGTTATTCTCACCGTCTCCTCTCTGGCGGCAGTGCGTCACGGAGACCCCAAGATGTTCATCTATACCGTATCCAAAGCAGCAGTCAACTCGCTCACGCTAAGCCTTGCGGTTGAGATGGCGGATAAAGGGGTCCGCGTCAATTGCATCATGCCGGGCATGATAGACAGTCCCACCATTTATCACGAACTCCTCCGTTTCTACGGGAATGATCCGGAGAGAATGCGAACCGAACGGAGCCAGAGGATTCCCATGAAGCGAATGGGCCTGCCCTGGGATGTAGCCCGGGCGGCGCTATTTCTTGCCTGTGACGACGCCCAGTATATTACCGGTCAGATTCTCGGCGTGGACGGCGGTTTACTGGCTTTGGGGGGATGAAGAAGATGAAAGTTACGAGAAACGACAACTTTACCTGTTCAAAGCCGGGCGGAGTTGTAGAAAACTGATCAGGAGGAACGACTATGCGGACAAAGGGTTCTTTGAAAGTGCTAAGATTCCTGGGTTGTCTTATTGTGACGGTCTCTCTGATGTTCATTGGTAGCCCCGGGCAGACAGCCGACAAGATAACACCCAAAACTCCAGCCAAACCGGCATTGACAAATGCGCCGCAGCCACAGTACGGTGGGGTTCTCAAGATCATCGAGGCCGCTGGTCCCAAAACTCCCTTCGGATGGCCGGCGGAAACGGTGGGTGAGTCCGTAGTCGCGTCGACCCCGGCAATCGAGACTCTGGTACGTCAATACTATGATGGTCGTATAGAACCGCTGCTGGCCACAGCCTGGAAGATTGCGCCTGACAAAAGTTCGATCACCTTCACCTTGAGAAAGGGGGTAAAGTTTCACGATGGCACGGATTTCGACGGTGAAGCGGTCAAGTTCAATCTGGAGGCAACGAAGGCCGCCAAGCTCCCGGGGACAGACGCGTGGGCATCTATCGAGGTTATCGACAACTATACGGTGAAAGTGAACCTTACGGAATATCAGAATACTGTTCTTAGCCGTTTTGCTTCCGTGATTACGTCCGGTATGGTTTCGCCCACCGCTTATAAAACCAAAGGCTTGGAGGGCATCCGATGGGCCCCGATAGGCACCGGTCCCTTTGAATTTGTAAGCTTTGAACGTGACGTTCGTGCGGTCTTCAAGAAGTTCCCTGGTTACTGGCAGAAAGGCAAACCTTATCTCGACGGTGTGGAATACGTGTACATCAAAGACCCGATGACTGAGGCAAACGCGATGCTCACCAAAGAGGCCCACATCCTCAACGCGGAGTCAGGAAAGATGGTGGCCGATTTGAGGGATGCCGGCCTCAATGTGTTCACCAACCCTGCCGGTGTAGTCTGCCTGATACCCGACAGCGCAAACGCCGATTCGCCTCTGGCGGATAAAAGGGTCCGTGAGGCAGTAGAATATGCCATTGACAAAGAGGCAATAGCCAAGGCAAAAAGCTATGGTTTCTGGACGGCAGCTTACCAGCTGCCTCCCATTGGAACCCTGGCCTATGATCGGAATTTCCAGGACCGGAAGTACAATGTACAGAAGGCCAAACAACTGCTCACACAGGCCGGCTACGCCAAAGGCATGAAGATCAAGATCCTGCCCCAGCCCTGGGCCGTTGACCCTGACGTGGCTTTAGGGATCCAGGGGTATCTGGCCAAAGTGGGAATAACGGCTGATGTGGAGGTACTGGACCAGGGGAAGTTCACCGACTATCGCAGAAAGGGATGGAAGAATGGTTTTCTGCTCATGGCGATCGGTTACCGGCCCAATTTTCTTCAGTTCATCACCGAGTACCTCGGACCAACCTCGGCCGATTTTCCGAGTCTCAAGAAGCCGGCGGGGGAGGCAGCCCTGCTCAAGGAAGGATTGTCCACCACTAATCCCGAGTTTCCGAAGATACAGAAGGTGTTGAAGTTGATCCAGGCCGACACTACGCTTATCCCCGTTCATGTTACCGTCCGGGCCTGTGTCTATCAAAAGAATGTGCATGATACGAATCACTTGAAACTCGCAACCTGGCCCTTCTGGACTCCGGAGACTGCCTGGCTCAGTAAGTGAGGTATCAGGGGCGGGCGTAGTGACAACTTTTATTATCCGCCGGAGTTTGCAATCGGTAGTGGTGCTGCTTCTGGTCTCACTGATGGTCTTTCTCACCATGCGCCTGTTGCCGGGAGACCCCATCCTCATGTACATGACTATGAGGGATGTAGAGGGCTCCTCGCAGGAACAGATCGACAACATACGGAAAGAATTCGGACTGGACAAGCCAGTGATGGTGCAGTACCTTCGCTGGGTCTCAGGGGCGGTTCGGGGAGACCTCGGGACATCGATCCTCAACCGGAGCAGCGTGAGCGCCGAGTTGAAAAGACGCGTACCCATCACCTTCTACCTTACCTTTCTTTCTCTATTGCTCAGCGTGGTGGTGAGCATTCCACTGGGAGTGATCAGTGCTATGCGGAGGGGCAGTTGGCTTGATACCCTTGTCACCACTGTGGCCAACATGGGGGTTACAGTGCCTGTGTTCTGGCTTGGTATCCTTCTCGTCTATGTCTTTGGACTGATCCTTAAATGGTTACCCGTGTTTGGCTACACATCACCCTTCACCAACTTTTGGGTGAGCCTGAAACAGGTGGTTATGCCCGTGTTCTGTCTTGCGGTTTTTTCGATTGCGTCGAGTATGCGCCAGACCCGGTCGAGTATGCTTGAGGTCATCCGACAGGATTACATCAGAACGGCAAGGGCAAAGGGGCTGAAAGAAAGGGTGATTGTGATGCGTCACGCACTCAAGAACGCTATGATTCCCGTTGTCACCCTCACAGGCATGACGGTTCGTTACCTGTTCGGCGGCGCCGTCCTCGTTGAGACCGTCTTCAACATCCCGGGTATGGGCAGAATGACCGTCGATGGCATCCTTGCGCAGGACTATCCGGTGGTGCAGGGGGCAGTTCTTGTTATTGCAGTCACCATCCTCTTATCGAATCTGATTGTTGATCTTTCTTATGGATGGCTCGACCCGAGGATACGGTATGACTAAACATGGACATGTGAAAGAAACCCGGGTCAAGGCGCATGCCAGTGAGTTCAGACGGGTGGTAAGAGTTTTTCTCGGCCGCAGGATCGTGATTTTCGGTGTCGTGACCATCGCTGGCCTGATCATATGCGCTTTGCTCGCGCCGTATCTTGCGCCGTACGATCCCTACGAACAGAATCTCAGCGGCGCCCTCCAAAAACCAGGCTTCAACCATTGGCTTGGGACCGATGCCGTGGGCAGAGACACGCTGAGCCGGATCATTTACGGAACCCGCACGTCCTTGATGATCGGCATCGTGGCAGTGGCCATTGCGGCTTTGATTGGCATGACCCTGGGCTTGATCGCCGGGTTTTTCGGGGGCAAAGGTTATACCTTCATTATGCGGTTCATTGACGCGATGATGTGCTTCCCGCCCATCCTCATGGCGCTCATTCTGGCTGGAATACTGGGAGCGGGCATGAAGAACGTCATGTTTGCCATTGGTATCGCCCTCATCCCTGCCTATTGCCGGCTTATGTGCGCCCAGGTCCTTTCCGTCAGGGAAAACGACTATGTGACCGCTGCTCGCTCAATTGGGGCCACCAATATACGGGTCATGATACGCCATATTCTGCCGAACTGCTTCCCGCCCCTTATCGTGCTCATAACCGTGAACATAGGTATGGCAATCCTCTCTGAGGCAGGCCTGAGTTTCCTGGGGTTGGGAATTGAGGCGCCCAAAGCCGCCTGGGGGAAAATGGTGAGTGACGGCTATCTCTACCTCAGAACACAGCCGGTCCTTTCGTTCGCGCCGGGGCTCGCTATTATGCTCGTGGTGTTTGCATTCAACATGGTTGGTGACGGATTAAGGGATGCCCTTGATCCAAAACTCCGGGGGACTTTGTGAACTGCTGCGAGGTAAGGAGTTAGCATGGCTGCTCTGTTAACCGTGGAGAACCTGAGGACGAGCTTTACCACAGAGCAGGGTTTGGTGAAGGCTGTTGACGGGGTCTCCTACCATGTGGGTGCGAACGAGATCGTCGGCATAGTGGGCGAGAGCGGCTGCGGAAAATCGGTAACGCAGCTCTCGGTCCTGCAGTTGATACCCTCTCCACCGGGGAAGGTCACAGCAGGAAGGGTCCTGTTTGAGGGAGAGGACCTGCTCCGGTTAGAGACAAAATCACAAGAACTTCATCGCATTCGTGGCGGCAAAATCGCCATGATATTCCAGGAACCGATGACTTCTCTCAACCCGGTCTTGACTATCGAACGGCAGATGACCGAGGCCCTCGAGGTCCACCTTGGGATGAGCAGTCGGGCGGCCCGCGAGCGCTGCGTCGAGCTGCTCGGTCTCGTAGGTATTCCCGATGCCGCTGAACGGATCGATGACTACCCATATCAGTTCAGCGGAGGGATGCGACAGCGCGTCATGATCGCCATGGCCATCTCATGTCAGCCCAGGCTGATTATCGCCGACGAGCCCACCACTGCTCTCGATGTGACCACGCAGGCCCAATTGCTCGAACTGCTCGGCGGCATGGTGAAACGGTTCGACTCTTCTCTTGTTATAGTAACCCACAATCTTGGGGTTGTGGCGCGCTATGCCGACCGTATTTACGTGATGTACGCGGGCCGGGTAATCGAGTCCGGGACGTGTACGGACCTCTTCGTGTCCCCGCGCCATCCTTACACCATGGGCCTTCTCAAATCCGTACCCCGGCTCAATGAGCCGCCCGGAAAGAAACTCGTGCCGATCCCGGGTCTTCTGCCCGATCTCATAGAGATGCCTCCGACCTGCGCATTCCTTCCGAGATGCCGGTACCACATCAGGGAGTGTGAGGAAAAGCCCTGGCCCATGCTGGAGTCGGTCAGGGAGGGACATTACGTCTCCTGCTTTGTTAAACCCGAGGAAGATCATCATGACGGATGACATCCTCCTGAATGTGGTCGATCTCCGCGTGCATTTCCCTATCACCAGGGGTCTTATGCGGCGTAAAATCGGTGAGGTAAAGGCGGTTGATGGTGTGACCTTCTCCTTGAGCAGGGGGGAAACCCTGGGGCTCGTGGGCGAGAGCGGTTGCGGCAAAACGACCACGGGGCGTTGCATTACACGCCTGATTCGTCCGACCGAAGGTCAAATCTGGTTTGAAGGGCAGGCCATCTCTCAGTGGCCGCAAAGCAGAATACGGCCACTTCGGCGCAAAATGTCCCTTGTGTTTCAGGATCCCTACGCGTCCCTCGACCCCAGGCAGAGTGCCGGCAGCATTGTGGGCGAGCCGCTTCTCATCCACAAGCTGGTGAAAAACCGGGGCGAATACAGACAGCGGGTTGCCGAGCTTTTTGGGCTTGTGGGACTCGATGCCGCCATGATCGACAGGGTTCCTCATGAGTTCAGTGGAGGACAGCGACAACGGATTGCCATCGCAAGGGCGCTCGCAGGTGATCCCTCTTTGATCGTCTGTGATGAGCCGATATCTGCGCTCGATGTATCGATCCAGGCTCAAATCATCAATCTTTTCCAGGAGCTGCAGAGCGGATTGAAGGGACTCACTTACCTGTTTATCGCCCACGACCTTGCCGTTGTGCGTCACATCAGTACTCGCATTGCAGTAATGTACCTAGGCAGGATAGTGGAAATCGTCGACCAGGCTACACTCTATGAAAACCCGCTTCATCCGTACACTAAAGCTCTTCTGTCGGCGGTACCCGTGGCCGACCCGATAATAGAGAGGTCCCGCGCTCGCACAGTCCTCACCGGAGAGGTGCCAAGCCCCGTGAATCCGCCCCAGGGCTGCCACTTTCACCCTCGATGCCCCCTCTCCATACCGGATTGCGAACAGTTTGTACCTGTGCTCCACGATACTGGTGACAGACATGAGGTGGCATGTCATCTCGTGTAGAAGCGGCAAATGGCAAGTGATAAAGACTATTCAACCAAGGAGGAGACTATGACTAACGAGAGAGGCGGTACGGGCTACGAAGTTCTTAGTCCCTGGGCAGAGGCAGGCCCGGTACCGGTGAAAGGGATCACGCCCCGGCTTAAGGACCTTGCGGGTAAACACGTCGGGCTTTTCGCGAACACCAAGAGGGCTGCAAACCTGATCCTTTCGGCGGTGGAAGGGCGAATAAAGCAAAACTTCCCGACAGTTACGACGAGTTGGTATGCCTCAAGCGAGCCCAATGTTCCCGAAAAGGAGAGCAAGAACGGGGCGCGCTTCGAGACATGGGTGAAAGGGGTTGATGCGGTAATCCTTGCGGTAGGTGACTGAGGCTCCTGCACGAAGTATCTCGTTCACGATGCGATCTCCATAGAAGAGATGCGCAGGCCGACAATTCTGTTGGCTAACGAGGGCTTCGTGATCGACGGGCAGTCTGCCTCGTCAAACAAAGGCATGCCGGGTATACGGATTGTGGGGGAGACCGTTCCTTGCGAATGCAGCGTTATGGAAGAGGTTGAAACCTCCATCGATACGGTAATGGATCGGATCGTAGAGGGCCTGACCAAACCCCTCGACGCCGATGAAGAGTCACCAAAACCCAAGGAAAAGGGAGAGACAGCGCGGATCGTTTTTAAGGGGATACTGGAGGAGGTCAATCGGTATTATTACCGGAGAGGATGGGGAGACGGTCTCCCTCTCGTACCTCCTACCGAAGAGGCCGTCAAAGAAATGCTCACGGGGACGGACTTGCCTGCGGATCGTATTGTGGGCAAGATCGAGCCGCGCATGGGCAAAGCGACTGTGGAAAAGATCGCCGTGAACGCGGTCATGGCGGGTGCGCTACCTACACACATGCCTGTATTGATAGCCTGTATCGAAGCACTCCTTGACCCGCTGGCACGGTTTGGAACCTTCAATACCAGTACGGGTTCATGGACACCCTTCTGGATCATAAACGGCCCCGTGAGAACCGATATTAATGTGAACAGCGGAAGCGGGGCCTTGAGTCCGGGTAATATTGCCAATGCCGCCGTGGGCCGTGCTATGGGACTCATTATCAAGAACCTTGGAGGCGCCCGGAAAGGTGTCGAGGACATGGGCGTGCTCGGGAACCCCGGAAAGTACTCCATGGTTATCGGTGAGAATGAGGAAGAAAGTCCCTGGGAGCCCCTTCACGTGGAGGAGGGTCTGGGGAAAAATGAGAGCGCCGTCAGTTTCTTCTACCCCAACTGTTACAGCCAGATCTGGCCCTACGGTTCTGACGACAGGGGTATACTCAACGGCATCGCCTACAACCTTCAGCCTGGGAGAGGCGGCTTAAGCTGCTTCATCCTGACGCCGGTACATGCCAAGGTGCTTGCAAAAAAGGGATGGACAAAACCGATGATTCTCAAATATGTCTGTGAATTCGGTCGCGTCCCCGCGTACCGTCACCCTTATTACTACGAAACCAACAAAGCCATAGCCAAACAGGGTGCGGTCCCGATGAACCAAATGGATTCGATGGCAGTCATCCCCAACCCTGATTTTGTTCGGCTCATCGTAGCTGGCGGACCGGGTGCTTTTATAGGCCTTGCCTGCGGCTCGGCACTTGGCGGGGCAAAGTGGCGGACCAAGAAGATCACCCTGCCTGCAGGCTGGAGCAAACTGGTGGCTAAATACCGCAATATCGTTCCCGTATATGAGCGGTATTGAGGAGGGCGTCCATAAGGGCACTCTTATGAATGGTTTCTCGGTTGAAACAGACCTACCGCTGTCGGGAAGAGCGACAGGCCTTCGTCGGACTGATTGAGGGCGCTTTTGCGGCGATCACGCGATACACTTGCGGGGCGTGGAAAAGCGCCCCCCTTTCATCGCCAAAATCTACAGAGGCACGCCATTCTTATCCAGGGGAAGGGCGGGGGAAACTGTTCCTCTGCCCCGTGAACGGGTCAGTCTCACCCATCGAGTATTTCCCTGACTTTCTGTAGCAACTCGTTAGGCGACAGCGGCTTTAATATAAGGTTGTACGAAGACTCGTAAATCCCCTTGCCGACGAGGACCTCCCTGGTATAGCCGCTCGTGAAGAGGACTTTGAGGGCAGGTTTGGTTCTCAGTATCTGTTCGTAGACTTGCTTGCCATTCTTTTTGGGCATCATGA
>DATKMQ010000128.1 GCA_035541755.1 Syntrophorhabdaceae bacterium | reverse complement strand
GCTGGGCGACACACCGCTCTACTAAAGCGGGGTGCCAAGAAGTTGTTTCGTACGCGAGACACAGCTATCGTCATTCTGGGATGCCTGATAATGTCTGCCACCCAGTGTTATCCCGCTGACCCAGAGGCCAAGGTATTCGATCCGCCTTCAGGACGAAATCGTAATCTGCTTGCGCAGGCTGACGAACAGCTGAGCGCTTCGGGGTGGTTTAATAAAGGATTTGCGTTTACCACCTTCAATAAGAGCAAGGAAGCAATTCTTGCTTATACTCGAGCAATACAGTTGAATCCGGGATATGCGGCAGCCTACGTTAACCGCGGAGTTGAATATACTGCCATTGGAGAATACAACAAGGCGTTCAGGGACTTCGAAAAGGCAATTGAAATATCGCCAAAAATGGCCTCGGCTTACGCCAGCCGAGGCACTGCATATGCGGAGCTCGGAAATAACAATCAGGCGTTGAGCGACTACAACAGGGCAATAGAGCTGGATCCTACAATTGCGCTGGCCTATTACAATCGGGGACTTTGTTATGAAAAAATCGGCAATCAGCAGCACGCTATCACGGACTATGACAAGGCTATAGAACTAAGACCTAAATATGGAAAGGCTTATAGAAGCAGGGCAAGCGTTTACGTAAGTCTTGGCAATCATGCGAAAGCACTGAACGATTTTTCGCGAGCAATTGAATTGGATGGTAAAGATGAAGTGGCCTACTACGTCAGAGGGAACGAGTATAACGAATTGGGTGATCATCCTAAGGCCATAGCGGATTATGACAAGGCAATAGAACTAAGACCTGCATATGGCGCTGCCTACGCTAATCGAGGTTACGCATACTCACACATGGGCGATTATCACCATGCCATCAGGGACTATGACAAGGCCATAGAACTAAATCCCAAGGATGCGGAAGCTTATTATAGCCGGGGTTCAGCCTATGGCAAACTCGGAAACCACAAGCAAGACATAGAAGATTGCAAGACGGCTGCAAAATTGGGCCTGACGCAGGCCCAACAGTTTTTGCAAAGCAAAGGGATTACGTGGTAAGCCTGAAACGACCTACGTAGCAGGGTCAGTAACCATTAGGAGCCAAGAGATGTACCAACATGTCAAAATGATAGACACCCCACGAGACGAAACAACTATTTATAGGTATATGAGTTTTGCGAGATTAATGCACTTGTTGAAGTTCAAGAAATTGTATTTTGCGAGGCTTGATCACTTGGAGGACCAGATGGAGGGCATCCCAGTCAACATCCATTTGAGTGATCCGCATAAGGAGTCCTATCTGAGAATTAATAAGTATGTTAATTGCTGGCACATTAATGAGCATGAATCAGAGGCAATGTGGAAATTATATGGAGGGGTACCGGCGGAAAGCGTGGCTATCAAATCCTCCATCGGACGTGTTAAAGACGCTATTTGGGACGATCCGACACCGGTTATAATGGGCAAAGTTCATTACGAAGATAAGCCCGACGAGGAACTTCTCAGGAGTTTCTACGTTCAAGTCTATTGTAAAAGAAGAATTTATGCTCATGAACAAGAATTACGGCTTTGTGTCTCTGGATCAAACGAGAACCCACATTCTTGCTTATTTTCTCCTCCCCCAGAAATTAAGAATTATCGCGCGCTGTCGAAATTATTCGTTGACGAACGACGTCCTGATCATATACTTGTCAAAATAGACCTTTCTAAACTCATAGATACGATTGTAGCAGGGGCCGATTGGCTTCAGCCACTTATACGAAAAATCGTCCGTTCCATAAAAGGTTTGGGCACGTGCCCTGTCATTCTCGGAAACAGGGCGAGATGACATGCGAGGGCGGCAAAGCAATAATCAGAAAAGTTCATCCTGGGTGCCGTGGATTTTTTGATCTTAGCGGAGCCTAATAGAATGTAACAAAATGGTAGCTGCATATTAATTATTCGGTAAAAAAACACTACTCAAGGCGCTAACAGATCTCAACCGTGGAGGATGATAAAGTAAGGGACCAGATAGCACAGAACATGAGGGCGTATGGTGAAATGCGGTTTAAGCAACTCACATTGTTGCTGGCATGGTTAGCCATAGCTGCACAGGGGGCCTGTCAAGCTTCGGCTCCAAGCCATTCAAGCAAGCTGCGGCAAGGAAAGATGAACTCAGATCGAGTCCGTAGTCTCAGATCCACGGAATAAAGACCATGAGGGCATGATGCCGCATAACAAGCCGTTCCACCGGATCGGCGAGGAAAGGCGCTCGTCTCCCGGTGAACTTCATGTTGGGAAGGTGAAAAAACATGACTGAGATATACTTTTCAGACTACTTTTCTTTGTCACCGGATATTATGGAGGAGTACGGCGCTTTCGACGTATCGCTCGTAAATGATCTACCTGTATTCGTTGATCCATTCCTTCTGTTCAACAGCGAAAACACTATCTATCAACAGCTTCACAACGGAATCATAGACTACATGAGGTTTCTCAAGGAGGTTTCTTTGGCGGGTCAAGTAGCAGAACCGCTAGTGAGAGAATGGTTCACGTTTCCGGAGGTTAAGCAGAACTGGCTTGGGTTAAGCAAGGAAGGCAATAAAGGTCGAGGTCTGGGAATGGATTTCGCGAGGGCCTTGCACCGAAATTTGAATAATGTTTTTCGTGATTTTGGAGAGGAAGAAATAACCCGCAGCAGTCATCTTGAAAAGCTGTGCCTTATAAGAGATGGGGTGGGCCGAGATAATATTAGCGATTTTACAACGAACCTTATCAAGTACTACCTGGCAAATTACACTCAAGAGTTTGCGCTTCAATATCTACAAAGTTCCCAACGCAGGCGTGTTGCCCTTAGAAAAGTAGGATTCAATTACGGAACCCGTTCATGGACTACAGAGTACTTTGAGTTGCCTTATCACCGCTTCGAGTTACCGTACCCCCACGATGATTTTGTACTTCTAACACCAAGGGATATTTTCACAAAAGATGAGGCATGGATAAACCGCCCCGAGCTCCTTGACCGGTTTCCAGAGATTGCCCACGCATTGCCGGACGCTACACTACGTGCCCAAGTTAACGACTATCTCCTCAGGACAATCCCGCATGGGCCGAAGGTGACAAATAAAGAGGTGCGGGCCGCAATCAGCCGTGCAGTGGAGCGCTTTCCGCAGCTACTTGATTATTACATTCGTAATAAGGAACCAGCTATAACCTTACAGTGGACGTAACAGGATTAGCTGTTACGTATTCGTCAAACAATCAAGGGTGGGGATTAAGTGCCTCATGGGGAGGAAAGGGGTATGGGTTGGGCTACTACATCAACCAGACGAACACAACGATTTGGGCTCCTGGCAGGAAGTAATGAATCTATGAATCTGAGAGGCAGGAACATACGATGAATACGGCTTTGCATATTCTTAATTTTCTCATTAACCATCTATCTGTGAAGGAACTCATCTCGCTCAGTCTAGCATTCTTCTCCATTGTCGAGGAAATCTTTATACGTGTTTTGAGATTCTATCCCTATCGGTATGGATTGCTGGTTAGAAAAATAATGCTTAGTGAAGAGCAAATGACTACGTTGTTTTCCGGAGCAGCGAGCACGAGGAGAACACTGGTCAAAGTCCATGGTAACTCGGGCGAAGCGTATCTGCGGTTCAGATATCCGTCTTTGAGTCAGGGGCCGGTAGTTTTCGTTGGGCACGTCGCTTCACGAACTTCTGGCGTTTTAGATGTGCGGATAGGAATCGCCACGGCGCTTTTCCTTCTATCCGTGTCCGCGTATCCGTTCCTAGACAAGAGTGTCGGTCCGTACGACTTCGTCAATTTGCTGCTCGTAGCGGGCTTTCTCTACTGGTCTTACTTGCACTTTTTGACATGCATTCCTGGAAAGGGAGACATTGGAAGAATATTAGGAATCTGAAGGACACCTGGGGTCCAGGAAGATCATTATACGCGATCAGTTTCTCTCAGGTATTACCAGCACGTAGAACCGTGGCTAATTGTGTGTTTGTAGCTCGCTGAGGATTATAACCGACTTTGGTGGGCAGGCTCGATTATTTCAGAGGCGTATATAACTATATCTGAGGTTATGACGGCATAGTGGTTCAGTTCCACAGTCATGAATGCCCGTGCTGCATTGCACGCAGCGAGGTTGGCCGTCATTTGGCGCTCAAGCGATTTCTTCTTTGGACAGGTTGGCTACGTTATTCACTTGGCGGGGCGTGCTTTCATTGCGAGCACAGCATTCTCGTAATGAGGCCTACTCAACTTTTCACAAGCTCCCTATTTTGTCCCGCGTCCCACGTATGCTGTCCCAAAAACGCTCGTTTTGTGAGGTTTAGCGCACCGTAAGCAGAATCGCCCCTCGAAGGACCCGCTCTTTATTGATGCCGCCCTGCCCTACTGATGCCAATACATCGGCTTGGTCTGAGAGGTGCGAATCACATGAGTACGAATACCGGATAACCTTTGTAACTTCTAAGTAACACTTTCTATATATGATCAGATTTTGCTCTTCAATGCATTAATAAGGCCTCTGTATGGATAGAAGGTAACCTCAGCAACACTTGTAACACCAAAATGCATATATACCTCTCTAAGTGACCAACGCCCCGCATCTTCTACGGGCGAAGAATGTGCATTATTCAGAGAAAATCAGACCAAAATCTTGTCCAAACCATAGGGCTAAATCGGACGGATTTCTTGGTCGATCTACGCCCATTTAGTGCGAAATAGTGCCGAGTGAATTTTTGGACCGTTGACTATCAACGGTTTACAGCCTATAGAGCTCGGCTCGAAGCCCACTTTTCAACCCTGATACAAATTGAAACTTCGATTTCTAGTCTCGTTTTGAAACGTTGCATAAACCATTGACGTTAATAAATCCAGGGCATTCTTTATGAGGGATACTCTTTACCACTCGAAACCGTTGATTTCATACGAGCGAATACTCGCTTCTATTTCGCTTCTATGCGTCTTACAAACCGTTGATAGTCAATTTGGTTGTAGAATTCGAGACCCTTGACCTGAAGGCCGTGAAGAAGGACTTGAGCGAACTGATGACGAGGTCGCAGGACTGGTGGCCGGCGGATTTCGGTCACTATGGACCCTTGTTTATCCGCATGGCGTGGCACAGCGCCGGCACCTACCGAGTGGGCGACGGCCGCGGCGGTGCGGGAAGAGGCAGCCAGCGCCTGGCGCCGCTCAACAGCTGGCCCGACAATGCGAACCTCGACAAGGCGCGCCGATTGCTCTGGCCGATCAAAAAGAAGTATGGCCGCAAAATTTCCTGGGCCGATCTCATGATCCTCGCGGGTAACGTGGCCCTGGAATCTATGGGCTTCAAGACCTTCGGCTTCGCCGGCGGGCGCGAGGACGTCTGGGAACCGGAAAAGGATATATACTGGGGCTCCGAGAGTGAGTGGCTTGACGACAAGCGTTACACGGGTGAGAGGGAACTCGAGAATCCCCTCGCCGCCGTTCAGATGGGCCTTATCTATGTGAATCCGGAAGGGCCGAACGGGAACCCTGATCCGATCGCTGCGGCGCGGGATATCCGCGAGAGCTTCGGTCGCATGGCTATGAACGACGAGGAGACCGTGGCGCTGATCGCGGGCGGGCACACATTCGGTAAGACCCACGGAGCGGGAGACAAGTCACTGGTAGGTCCGGAGCCGGAAGCCGCCCCCATCGAAGAACAGGGCCTCGGCTGGAAGAGCGCCTTTGGTACGGGCAAGGCTAACGATGCGATTACCGGAGGCCCGGAAGTGATCTGGACCAACACCCCTACGAAGTGGAGCAACAATTTTTTCCGAATCTTATTCAGCTTCGAATGGGAACTGACCAAGAGTCCGGCCGGTGCGTACCAATGGAAGCCCAAAGGAGACGCAGGCGCCGGTACCGTGCCCGATCCACACGACCCATCAAAGCGTCACGCGCCGTCCATGCTGACCACAGACCTCTCTCTGCGCTTTGACCCTGTGTACGAAAAGATCTCGAGGCGCTTCTATGAGCGCCCCGATCAACTCGCGGATGCATTCGCCTGTGCGTGGTTCAAGCTGACCCACCGCGATATGGGACCGCGAGCGCGCTATCTCGGGCCCGAGGTTCCTTTAGAAGAGCTCATCTGGCAAGATCCCATCCCTGCCGTCAATCACAAACTGATTGATGGAGAGGACATCGCCTTCCTCAAGACCAGGATTTTGTCTTCTGGTCTCTCTGTGTCGGAGTTGGTTTCGACCGCGTGGGCGTCGGCGTCCACCTTCCGTGGCTCCGACAAGCGCGGTGGCGCCAACGGCGCCCGCATCCGTCTGGCACCGCAAAAGGACTGGGAAGTCAATGAGCCTGCCCGGCTCGAGAAGGTGCTCAGAACGTTGCAGGGCATCCAAAGCGCCTTTAACAGCGCGGCCTCAGGCGGTAAGAAAATATCACTCGCTGACCTCATTGTTCTCGCCGGCTGCGCAGGCGTAGAGCAAGCTGCGAAGAATGCGGGTCACGACGTAGCAGTTCCCTTCACGCCGGGACGTATGGACGCCTCACAGGAGCAAACTGATGCGAAGTCGTTCGCTGTACTTGAGCCGGCCGCGGACGGGTTCCGCAACTATTTAAAGACCAAATATGCAGTGAGACCAGAGGAACTGCTCGTTGATCGCGCGCAGCTTCTCACATTGACCGCGCCCGAGATGACGGTTCTCGTGGGCGGCATGCGCGTGCTCAAGACCAACTTCGGAGGGTCTCAGCATGGCGTCTTCACCAGGCGTCCGGAGGCGCTTACCAATGACTTCTTCGTGAATTTGCTCGACATGAGCACAACGTGGGAGGCAACCTCGGAAGACGATAATCTATTCGAGGGTCGTGATCGCGTAAGCGGCGCACTTAAGTGGACCGGCACACGTGTCGATTTGATCTTCGGTTCGAACTCCCAGCTGAGGGCCCTGGCCGAGGTTTACGCGTGTGAGGACTCCCGGGAGAAGTTCGTCAATGACTTTGTGGCGGTGTGGAACAAAGTGATGAACCTTGACCGTTTCGACCTCTCTTGATCATGACGTAAGGTCTTTCGAGGTTTCTGGTAGGCGATGGTATACCCATCGTCAGGCGGATATGCTAAGGGAATCAAGTAATTCAACAAACAAAATGGAGGTATACATGGCAACGTTAAAGGGATCACAGACGGAAAAAAATCTGCTCAAGGCCTTCGCAGGCGAATCTCAGGCAAGAAACCGATACACCTATTTTTCTTCTCAGGCAAAAAAAGAGGGATACGAACAGATCGCATGGCTATTTGCTGACACGGCGGACAACGAGAAAGAACACGCCGAGAGGTTCTTTTCGTTCCTTCAGGGAGGCGATCTGGAAATCGTAGCCACGTTTCCTGCAGGACTCGTGGGCACAACCGCGGAGAACCTTGAGGCCGCGGCGGCCGGTGAGCACCTCGAGTGGGGCATGCTCTATCCTGATTTTGCAGAAGTGGCAGAAAAGGAGGGCTTTTCGGAGATTGCGAATGTCTTCCGCATGATCGCCGTGGCGGAGACGGGACATGAAAAGCGCTACCTCGCCCTTCTCGAGAACATAAAAAGGAACAGGGTCTTCAAGAGAGATGCCTCGATGAAGTGGAGGTGCAGGAACTGCGGATATATCCACGAAGGTACCGATGCGCCAGCCGAATGCCCCGCCTGTGCCCATCCGCGGGACCACTACGAGCTCGCGGCAGAGAACTATTGAGGCGAACCATCAGCGTCCGCTGACAGAAGAATTCGTGGTAATGATTCATAGAGGGTTTGTATGGAGCCGTCCCACTTTCCAGACAGTCCGAACGAACCGAGCTTTCCCTCAACGGTCATTAAAAAGGGAGAAATTTACTCCGGCAAAACCATCTACAAATTCTCAGTAAAATAATAGTTACGACTTAGAAAAAAAGGGGGGCCGATCTCAGCCCCCTTCTTTTTGCATACTCCGCTTTACACCATCCGCTATTCCCCGATCCAGGCATCCTCCGGGGTCCATTGCACATCCACGGTGGCGCCCACCCCTGTGTCATGTACTTTATTGCTGATGAAAGAAATGCGAGGCAAGGTAAAGTAAAAACCGGCAAGGGCGTATTTGTCGATCAACATCTTCTGGGCGTCCCATACCCACTTTTGTTTGGCTTTGGCATCCGGCGCCGCGAGCGCCTTGGTGATCGCCTGCTCGTAATCGGCAGGGGCTAGCATCGTATTCTTCAAGTAGGAGCGGGATGAGAAATTGACTGAGAGGTTCTTGGCCGCGTCCGGTTCTGAAAGGGGAGCATTGTGCACGATCAGGGCATTCTCCCAGCCTCCCCTGAGCACAGAGGTATGTTTGGGAGGAGTGACCACTTCGACTTCCGCAATAATACCCACTTTTTCAAGATATCCTTGAATGGCGACCACGGGGTCCGAGAAAAAAGCAATAGACGGCGTTATGATTTTGGTTTTGAATCCCCGGGGATAGCCCGCTTCTGCCAAAAGCTTCTTTGCCTTATTCGGGTCATAGGGGTAGCCTTTCACGTTTGGATTATTCCCCCATGAGTTGGGAGGAGCATACTGGTTCGCGATTTGCCCGAGACCGAACGTGAAACTTTTTGCCAGCGCCTGTTTATCAATAGCGTATTCTATAGCCTGTCTCACCTTAATGTTGGCGAAGGGTGACCTGGGGTGGCCGCTGTCGCCCATGAGACAGAATGTGAGCGCTGACAATTGGCAGAATGCCCCGTAGTACTTGCCGGTCGCCTTTAAGTCTTCCACATCCTTGGGCTGCACATTGGCAAGATCGTCTACCTCGCCCCTTTTGAATGCTGCGAGGCGCGACACGGGATCGGTAATAATCACCCATTCGATAGCATCGAGATAGGATTTGCCTTTCTGCCAGTATGAGTCGAACTTTTCGTACTTAATGCCAACGTCCCTCTGCCAGCTCACGAATTTAAAGGGACCGGTGCCCACCGGATGAGTTCGACACCAGTCCGCGCCGTTTGCTTTGAAAGCCGTGGGAGAGATCATCATACCCGCATAACTCGCAAGGTTGCCGATGAGGGCGCTGTCCCATTCCGACAGGTTCAGCCTGACCATGGATTCATTCACGACATCGATAGACGTGACTGCCTTGAGCTCCGGATTATCGGAGGTCCTGTATCGCTCCAAATTCCATCTGATCGCCTCGGCATCGCAGGTTGTTTTATCGTGGAACTTGACACCGCCACGCACGCTGAGCGTCACGGAGTGCAGGTCTTTGCCCACTTTGAAGCCGGTCAAAAGCCAGGGGACCAGATTGCCTTTTTCATCGTAACGAAGCAGGGTTTCAATAGCAGGCCTGGACATCTTTACGCTCGTCAGATCAAAAGGCCTCCCCGCCGGATCACCCAGTTGCTGGGCGTCGTTGTCGTAATGCCGCCTGAGCACTCCACCGTACCTGGGTGTTAGTTTCGCCTTTTGCGCCGCAGGCTTCGTAGCCTTGGCTTTGGTGTTAGCGGGCTCAGCTGATCCCTTTGTCTGTAACTGTGGCATAAAACATGCCCATACAAGACCAAGAGTCAGCACCAAAACGCTTCTTACAAGGGCTCTTTTTTTCATGTTCACTCCTTGCCTTTTGATTTCACAAATCTTCCGATGCCCGTCCAAATCCTTATGAGCCTTGTCTCACTCACGCACTGCTTGTGTCCAACACCATACCTGAATCGGCGCTCAGCCGATTGACTTGAGGCAAGGCTCTTTTCATCTTACAGCACCTCAGTTAATTGCCCGATGTGGGTCAATCCTTCCAGATTCATTACCATCTGAACTATCTCCTGGATAGTTTTCTCAGGTATTTTTTTCTCGGAATAGGATGCGCAATTTTTGAATTTCGCAATAAGCGACTGAGCGTCCATGGGATTAAGGGGCTGGCCGTAGACAAGACGGATATTTCTGGATTTGACCTCTCCGTCTTTGAGCTTCATCTCGACATAGCCTTCCTCCGAGGAATGTTTCCATACCTCATCGGCAATAACCTCGCAGGTCACCCTTTCTGCAATCTGCAAAACCTCTCTACTTTTCAGGGCGTCAGCAGTGAAGTGATCGAGCGTCACTGCGCCGCGGACCAGGGCAACGGCAACGGTAAAGGGAATACTGAATTTGGCGTCGATGGCAACCGCGGGATGTCTTTTTCTTTCCAGAGGCTCGCATAACCGCCGGTTGAGAGGGCTCTCACCCACCACAACCTTGACCGCCTCTATGTCTTCGGGTCCGATATTGCCTTCCCTCGCCAGTTCGATAGCTCCCTGGATGTATGCGTGAGTGCCCCTGCAGCTTGGCCACGGCTTGAAAGCGATATTGGCGCTCTCGAAGGTTACGCCCAAATCTTTCAGCAACACGTCCGAATCGTAATTCCCGTTTGCAAAAAGACCGAACAATCCGGCTTTGCCCTCGATAGGATAGTCGAACCCGCGTACCCCATCCTTGACCAACAGGGCCGATAACACGCCTGATTTTGCGGCGAAGCTATCTCTCACGGCCCGCATGTAGGAGCGAGGGCTGGAGACGATTTCGGCCGTGCACGTCGCCTGGCAGAGGCACAGCGAAAGGGCGTCGACGATCTGCTCCGGCGTGAGCCCGAGGAGTTTGGATGCGGTTGCCGTGGCGCCGAAGGCCCCTAAGATCGGTGGCGTATACCAGCCGTGGTCCAGAGGATTATCTTTGAGGGCGAGCCCCAGCCTGCAGACTATGTCGCTGCCTAAGGTGAGAGCCGTGATCAATTCCTTGCCACCCGTCTTGCCGGTTGCCTCAGCTACGGCGAGCCCCGCGGGAATGGGGGCCGCATTGGAGTGAACCAGCGCCCCCTCATGGGCGTCTTCAAAATCGAGGGCATGAGCCATGGCCCCGTTCGCGAAGGCCGCCATGTAACTGGGGACCCTGGCGTTAAAGCCGATGATCGTGCTTTCCGGTTTGCCGCCTCCTCTTTTTGCAAGTTCCACAAAGAGGCGACACCCCTCGCCCAGGGTTGTCGCACCAAGAATAACGCCTATCCCGTCAAGAAGGGCCTTCTTGGTTACATCCGCCGCCTCGTGGGGCAGGTCATCGTAATCGGTTTCGTAGATGTATTGCGCTAGCGCGAAAGATTCATTCATTTTCACCTAATCCATTGCGAGTCCCACATGTTCACGGGTTCGCGAGCCTGCTACGGGCGCCCTAACGGGTACGTGCGTACGAGTGGCCCCACGCTTTCCCGCTGTCGATAGTTCAATGAGCCGGCTCGACCGTCACCTCGTCTTCACTCCACGTATAATGGGCGTTAAGCCCCGCGATTCTCGAAATTGAGTCCATGTAATCGAACAGCATCTGTCCCTTTTCATCCTGTCGGAGCACTTCCGGCTGACCCTCTTTATTGATGAGACAGGGGAGGTAACTCACGCGTGCAATTGAACGGTCTTCAACCTCGAATTTGGCGATGACGGTCTTAAGAGTTTCGGGATGATACGGATGCCTGGGGTATTCGGGGTCCGGCTCAACCCATGGCCCAAGCAGATCTTTATGTTTGTCCACGAAATTCCGCACAGCCCAGGGCGGCCTATCGGCCGCCTCACGGGGCCGTTTACTTACAACGAAGTTACCCAGGCCGTGAAAGATGGCCTTGCTCTTATAGTATTCCACCCCGCGCAGCATATGCGCATGGTGACCGATCACGCAATCTGCACCCGCATCGATTGCAGCGTAGGACACCTGCTGTTCGTACATGGCAAGTTTTGCGGGCACAAAGCCCAGGCCTTTGTGTAAACAGACCGTGACGATGTCGCAGCGGCCTTTAAGAGCGCGGATATCATCGACCATCTCGTTTACGCTATAAGGCACGGCGAAGGTGTAAACCGTGGGGGCCGCCCCGGGGGTCGGGTGCTCCAGTTCGTAAGCCGCAACCACGTGGATGTAAGCGCAGCCTGGTTTTTCCGGCGTAGCCCATGTGGCCTTAGGCCCGGTGCAGTTATAGTTGAGAAAACCAAAAATAGTCCCCTCACGCTCAACGATTGCCGGGCGTCTTGCCTCGCCTATATTCATACCTGCTCCGATGGTGGTGATACCAAGGTCGCGAAGTCCGTGCACGGTGTCTTGGATGCCGGGCGCCCCCGAATCCCAGATGTGGTTTCCGGCGAGCGTGATGATATGAAAACCTGCGTTCGCCAGCGCTCTCATATTAGCCGGATCGCACGAAGGTGTGGCGAAAATCTCCGTGGGTACTTCTACATAATACTTGTCTATGCTGCGCGATGTGAACGGCGCCTCTCCCTGTCCGATAAGAATATCTGCCCCCGTTAGCGTAGGGCGAGCCAGCTCAAAACACAAATCAGGCTCCGGACCTCCAAGTATCAAATCTCCTACGGCAAGCATGGTCAACATTCTCTTCGTCACCTTCCATCCCACTGATGACAGTGAGCGTTCATTGCCTGGCTTTAGCTCTCCTTTTCTCTCCAATCAACAGGTGGATAATATTCTGTCACCTTCAGGAAAAACCCACGCCACTTGACAAATTATAGATCCTCGACAACCGGAACGAGCTGTATGATAATTTGTGTGGATCATACGGTAACTTTATGTTACCGTATCGAAACGGGCGCTGTCAAGGTTATATGTGATGGAATAGGCGGCCAGAGGGGCTTAATAAGCATGGACTTACACAAACGCTTTTTTTAGCTCGACAAATAAAAGTGTGATAAGATTGATGGCCTGGCGAGATATCCTCGCTAAGAAACTTAATCCCTAAGAGGTGCGAATGAGACTGAGAAGAGCGAGCGAAAAGCTTGCCGGGGATTGCGTAACTGAGCTTTCGTCCTGCCATTTCACGAGGCTCATGATGCTTTCCGACGTAATCAACCGATATGTCAACATAGCTTTGAAAGATGAGGTTAACTGGCTGAAGATGGGTGTTCTTATCAACCTTGCCCTCTCCGATAAAGGCATCGCGCCGAGTGAACTGGCAAGAAATCTTCTGCGACCCAAACAGAACGCGACGACCATTCTCAACAATCTTGAAAAAGAGGGTCTTGTGGCAAGAAACCGGGGGAAGCGCGACCGCCGTGTTGTTCAGGTCTTCATTACCACGGACGGACTCAAGTACATCCTTGAATCTTTGAGAAAGATCGCGCCGGTTGAGAGAGAATTAACATATTGTCTCAATGAGCCTGAGCTTACGGCCATATCTGTGATGGTAAAAAAGATAAGAAGACACATGGTGAGCCTGGTAATGGGAAATCCGGACCATATCAAGAACCAGATAAAGGGCGTTCGACGCCCCTTACGGCACCAACCTGTGCGCAAAAGAGGCGTCTCGCGTTAAACCGAACGATTAAGGATGATCAGGCACCCACACTCTGTGGGGCGCAACCCATCTGCCGCTTACATATTGGCCCGGCACCTCGACCCATTGTCCCGGTCCGAGGGCGCCGCCCGTACCTGAGGCAGCAGCCGAATCAGGGTAAGCATAAGCCTGATTGGGAACATACACGGGTTGAGGCGCCGCGTAGACAACCGTCGGTTGAGGGTAGACATACACGGGTGCCGGCGCATAGTACCGGGGCCTGGCTATCGCAGTGCCGAGAAGGATCCCGCCCGCGAATGCTCCGGCTCCCCACCAACCCCAGCCGCCTCTGAAGCCTCTGGCCTGGCTCGGAGTTGAAAGAGCAAGAGAGATGCCGATGAGGGCAACGATAACAATTACAAGACTCCTTTTTTTCATGGATGCCTCCTTGATTCTCTTATCACCGAAATGATACTGCGCAGAACGTCGCTTATGCGTGAAGAAATCTCTGTCATAGCCTCACCCCACGTCATAGCGGCTTCACCGGTGATGATCCCAGTGTCTCTCCCTTTCCCATCTTCTCCAGTTCCCCTGCAGTTCTATGTATGGCACCGGCCGGTAACCCGGGGGCATTACCCTGCGGTAGTCGGGAGGAATGCCGATGATAGGCGGAGGAACCGCTCGGGCGCCGACGTATACCCATGGTCCATTATATCCTGCACCTCTGTACCAGTGACCCCCGTAGGGACGATACCAGTAGCCGTGGTAGAAGAAGATATCTACCCCGATGTCCGGAACATAGTAAACGTAAGACCCCGGTATGGGAACCACCGTCGGCGGCGTCTCTATCACATATGCAGGGGGGAAAGCGCCCTGTGGAACTGCCACCGCGGCCCCGGCGCCACCCGGATTCACCGGCACCCACGTTCTGTGCGGCGGCACCCACTGCCCGTTCACCCACTGCCCGGGAACTTCGACCCACTCGCCGGGAGGCTGATCGGAAGGCGGAGGAGGCGCATTCATGGGCCTCGATACCTGGGCAAGGCGTGTATCCGTCCGATTCTGGTCCATGGCATTTCCGGCCACAGCGCCTATGAGCGCCCCTGACGCTGCGCCTATAAGGGTGCCAGCCGTGTTGCGACCGATCGCCTGGCCGGCCAGTGCACCTCCGAGGGCGCCTATGACGGCGCCTTTCTGAGTATTGTAACCATCAGAAGCCCGGACAACGCTCGAGAATCCACACACAAGTAGCATCAAACAGAAGGTAACAACTCTTTTCATATACCATCTCCCTTTATGATGTTCACTCCCCTAGCGCCAACCGTGGTGACGATTTAAAGGGAAACTGTCGAGCTTCTCGAGTTGGTCCGGTGTAAAAACCCTTCTCATCTCGATACTCATCTCGGCCATTTTGTCAGAAAGCCTGGCCCTGAGCACGCTCAGCTCCTTCTGTTTGGCGAGAAGCGTCGCGTCGTCGGTCTTAGGATCCGTAAACAATTTGTGCATTTCAAGTCTCTTTTGAGCGAGCTCGTACCTCATATCACGGGTTTCCTTGTGATAACGGGTCCTGATATCACGCATCTTGTCCATCTGGTCCTTTGTGAGATTGAGGCGCGACCGCATGTCCTTATGCTGAAAAGGACCGCCGTGATAGGCGCCCTCTTCCCCTGCGGGTCCGCCTCGCCACGCGCCCATCCCGGCCGGGGACGCCTGATCAGCGGGAGCAGCGAAAACCGAGAATACAATGGCTGCAATAGCAACTACAACCACCGCAATCACTACCAGTAGCTTTTTCATTACGATACCTCCTTGAGTTCTTTGGCTCTATCGATTACATCATCATCAAACAAAGAGAGGACCGGGCAGTAGTAAATGCGAGGAAAACCGTTAAGACCAAGATACGTTTTTCTTTGAATCTTACCTCGGTCCATTATTGTCACAATCATCTTGCTGTTGCTCGATTCATGATCATGATTCTGCCCGGCCCTGTGGGGTTCGGTACTTCTTGAGTGCCTTCCTGGCGATATATCTTTGTCCTCTTCCATACTGACCATCACTGTGCAATGGCCATGCCGTTCTCAACAATCGAACATCATTAGATATTTCAGAATACCAGGGGCAGAATAATCGACAACCGTGTCGATTTATCGCGAATTAATCGACAACCGTGTCGATGTATATCCCACGTGCGATTAATCTCCTTCGACAACCTCGATCACGGCGTCGTGATTTGCGGGTCAAGGTCCTTGCCTCGGCCTTATCGGTGAGATGGGGGAACACATTATTGAGGCAAATTTCGCTACGAGCTACTCTGCGAGTGCAAGCTCCTGCTTCACCGCAACAAACGGGCTTTATGAAGCTTTCAATGCCTTGGATAAGGTTACCTGGTAACCCTTATTCTTCGTCCCGACATCTGCAGTACCAGAACAACGATCAGAACGATGATAAGGACGGCAATGAGCACCCCGACACCGGCGTCTTTGCCGACCCTCAAGTCGTCAATCTTCTTGGCTGTGTCGTGCAGTTGCCGGTCGTCAAGTTGAGATAGTCTTGAGGCAATCTCCTCGCTACTAAACCCGAGGTCTTTGAGTCTCTGGCTTACGATCTTGTTTTCCAGGGCGGCTCGGATCGTCTCAATATCGGCCGCGCACGCCATACCCGTGAACTTCAGCGTCTCCGAGGGTGAGAAGGCCGCTTCTACGCGTGGCGCCACGCCCAAAATCATCATTGAAAGCACAAGGTACCAGGTAACGTATTTCTTTGCCATAACGCACCTCCATAAAGATCATCTATGACCGGCTCCCCGTGAGTGATGTATGGCAAAGCCCGGCCTTAGCTTCACGTCTAATACCTGTCGGGCCGGCCACCTTCCCTTCCGCCGCCTTCATGATCATGTTCCCCCCGCCCTTCTTCATGTCCGCCCCTGCCATAACCTCCGTCTCTGTCTCTGTCTCGTCCATCGTATCCCCACCAGACGCAGCCACCGAGCGACACAACCATCGCAATGCATGCCATCACCAGCACAACTATTCTCTTCATCTTTGCCTCCCTCGGTATCCATACCATAATAGATCAGTTTCGCTATTACCCGCTGAAAACAATGGACGGCTTCTCATCCTTCTCGCGAACCCGCGGCCGGTTGTATCGAGGCATCACCTACGCCGCGTGGGCGCCCGCTATCGAATATGAAAGGGAAAGACCAGCGTAATGCCCGGCGACTGGTAGGGGTACGGCGAATACACAACCGGAGGAGGTGCATAGACTGGAGCCGGATAGTAGCGGGGGGGTCGATGCTCCCGCCAGCCTCGTTCGTAACGCCGGTGATCACGGTATCCGTCACGCCTGTCATCACCCGCCGATGGTATGGCTGTCACACCTGTGATCATTGCAGTAACAACAAGCATCGCCAAAATCCTGCCGAAAATAGAGCCGAACTTCGTTGCTCGTAATTTCGAGGTTCCCATGTTGTCCTCCTCCGCCCTATGATTCCCACGCAAAACGGGGTCTTTAGCTTTGGCCAAATCGCCTGACACTCTTTCGATTCATTTGGTTTTTGCCTTTGCCTTCATGCGAGAGTGATGATGCCGGAATAACATATCGGCGATCTTCTTCTGGTCATCAGACATGCTATTGTAGAGCGCCTCGAAGACGGGTATAAATTTCCTTATGCCGTCCGCATGGGCCTCGGCAATTGCACTATAGGATTTCAGATCGTCGACCGCGGTCATGGCCACTTTTTCAGATCTCGCCCTGATGAGGTCCTCCATGGTCCTCTCGTTGTCTCTCATGGTCTCGGCCACATTCCTCCACAACGGTTCCTGGGCATCGGTGATCTTGAGCTTGGCATGAAGCTCTGTGATGCGTGCCTCTACGCGGTCGGTCTTTGAGCCCCCAGCCGGGCCCATGGACGTCGAACTGCTAGAAGCGGCGCACAAAGGTCCAGGAAGTGCGAGAAGCACGAAGGCTAAGAGCATGGCGATGATCGCACGTGTAACAGGCCCATCCCACTTACCGGTAATTTTCTTCATGGTCTGCCTCCTCTTGGATTTAAACGCTTTGTCTGGCTCGACATGTCAAGAAGTTTCGGGGGAGCGCGCACGGGATATTTCCTGTTCTCCGCAACAATAATCCCTGCGTGATCTTCTCCGGTCTTTGCGTCGCATCGAGCACAATAGGAACCGTAAGCTGCGAATGAGAACCTGTCAAGCGTTGTGTGAACTTTACTTCCTCATGGTTTGGCATCCGCCGTCCCCGTTCTTGAGCATAAAGAGCTATAACGTTCCAACACCTCATTTGTTCTGGATCGTAAGATTGCTCGTCACGGACTTTACCCCTTTGACGCCACGAGCAAGCGCGATGAGCCGATCCTCAGCATCCCGGCTCGGCACTGCCCCCGTGAGTGTGACGTTACCGTTGAAGACATCGGTACTGACTTTCAAAATGCTCAGTTCCTTGTCCTCTACAATCTTAGCCCTGATCGTGTTGGCAATTGTTGTATCGTCCACGATCTCACCGGCTGTTCTCCCCGTTGTGGACGCACAAGCCGAAATAAGAATCAATAGAAAACCGACTACAAGCGTGGCTGAAATAGCTTTCTTCATACGGCACCTCCATTGGAAAATGCAACATCTGCACAACCTACAAGGTACCTATAAGGTCAATATTCGTCTCTGTCAAGCGGGATATTCGAGGCGTGTCCGAGCATCAATAACCTGGTCGTCAAAAACCTCGAGAGATAATTGTGGTCTTGTGAAACTCACAAACTCTGCTCTGTCTCGCGGAGCATCGGAGTTTTGAACGATGTCTCAATCGACATTTGAATCCTGGGGAGAAGGGCCGCTTCAACGCTGGCGCACGTAACCGAACTCTTTTACTTCCACTCGTCCTTTGAAGCGCTCAAGATATAGTCATAGAGTTTCTGCGCCTGTTCATCTGACATCCTGGAGGCAGGAAAACTGGGCATGCCTGAGCTAGGCTTGCGTATCCATGCCTGCAATGACTGAAAGTTCTTTAACCGGTCAGATCCTTTGACCGGTTTCGCCGGTCTCCCCACATTGCCGCCGTTCGGATGGCACGATGCACAGGAGCTCATATATTCTTCCTGACCCGTCTTGCTTTTTGTCGTATCTTGCGCCAGGGTTATCGTGGCTTCGAACGTTATGACCATTCCAACGACAATCAAAATAGCGAGAGATCTCTTCATTACAGCCTCCTGTTATAGTCGATGTCACATACACTGCAGTATCTCTTCAAAACATCGGACCGGATTTCACACGGGAACGCCCATTCACCTGGCCTTGTACGCCTCCCTGAATTCCTCCACAAGCAGGACCTTGAGGAGGTTCTTTGTCCTTTCATCAGGATTTCCGAGCCATTCGAACTTACCCTCTGTAGCTGAAAGGGCAAAACATTTTTTGCTGAGAGGACTGAAAAGAACGATCAGCTGGCTCGTGTCGCATGCGTAGGGCTTGCAACCGGTTATAAGCAGGATATGCTCGCTAAACACGTGGATCATTCTGTTTCGGTCCCCCGTCCCCGTAAGGGAGCCTACCCATTCTTCACGCCTCTTCGGGCCGAGCATTTCCTTGTAGGCCTCACGAAAATCTTCTACGTTCATTGTCTCCCAGGGGTATACGTCATACTGTTTGAACACATCAGGAAAAGAAACGTATTCGATGACAATTTTGCCACTTTTTTGCTGCGTGGCGGTCTTTGATTTTTGGGCTGGGGCGGTAAAGACGGAACCGCTCGCCAAGAGTATGAGAACAGGGAATAGAACTGATGATAGGAACAGTTTCTTGCTCACGGCCTTCCCTCTTCAACTAATCCCACAGATCATATCAGAAAAAGTGGATTCATTCCATGTCCCGTTTAGAGGTCCCATCCTCAAATGTCGAGCGAAGCGCTGTTCACTCTGAGCCAGTCCTTATATTTCTTATAGCCTGGCATGATTTCTTCCATATAATTCCAGAAACGCCGCGAATGGTTCTTGACCTTGATATGCGCCAGTTCATGGGCGATGACATAGTCGATCATGGGATAGGGCGCCATGACAAGCCTGAAGCTGAAGTACAACTTATTGTCCGCGGTACATGATCCATAGCGGGTTTTTGCGCCCGTGATTCTCACCTCTTGAGGGTAGAGTTTAAATTTCCTGCTGTAGTAGTTGACTCGCTCGGGAAATATCTCGCGCGCCCTCTCTTTATACCACTCCACAAAAAGATCCCTGCCCTGTTTCTTGTGGTTCTTCTCAAGGTAGAATACACCGTGGGAAAGGGCAAGGCCCGACCTTCTGCCGCTTGCCTCTCGAAGCTCAAGGGGATACTTCTGCCCAAGGTAGAGAAATTTCTCTCCTGTAACGTATCGTCTCTCGCTCTCTAATGTCTCGAGGTCTTTTGCCCTTTCCTGAAGCTTTGTTTGAACCCATGCGTGCTTTTGCTCGAAGAATTTTCTTATTTCTCCTTCCGTTGTATGGTGGGGAACATGCATGACCACCCTGCCGTCCCGTTCTATTTTGAGCATGAGTGTTCGACGTCGCTTGGCGCTTCTCACTACGTGATAGGTGATATCATCCTGAGACATGTCCAGCTCCGACTTCACTTATCCGTTCAAATAGCCCTTACTGGAATTTGTTTTGCTGCGTTCCACGCTATATCTCAAGCTCCTCGCCCAGGTGCGGGACATAGGTGGAAAGACCCAATTTCTCATGCACGATCTTTTCAAATTCGAGGGCCGTGCTTTCTTCGCCATGCACAATGAAAACTTCCGGTTTGTTGGTGAAGGTGCTGAGCCATTCTATAAGCTCGGCCTGGTCTGCATGGGCGGAAAACCCCCCTATAGTATATATCTTTGCCCGTATGGCCATATCCTCTCCGAGAATGTGGGCATGCCTGGCTCCGTCTATTATGTGTCTACCGAGGGTCCCTGCCGCCTGATACCCGGTAAATACGACGCTGCATTCTGGTCTCCAGATATTGTGCTTGAAGTGATGACGGATACGGCCACCCTCGCACATGCCACTGCCGGCTATGATAATAGCGCCAGATTTTATCTTGTTTATTTTCTGCGATTCCTCTACCGTAGTAGTAAAATGGAGCTTCATACCTTCCGTGCTTTTGAACTTGAAGAGGCTCAATGCCTCGGCGTCAAAGAACTCCGGGTGTGCCATATAAATCTTTGTGGCCTTGTCCGCGAGCGGGCTGTCCACGTACACGTCGAGATCATGGAGTTTTCCCTCCTTCACGAGCAGGTTCAGAATGTAGAGGATGTCCTGGGTCCTGCCTACGGCAAAGGCCGGGATGAGGACGTTCCCGCCCTTTCGGAAGGTCTCCTTTACGGCCTGTTGAAGCTCTTCTATACTCTCGTCGAGACTCTTGTGGAACCTGTTGCCGTAGGTCGATTCGGTGAGCACGTAGTCGGCTTCGGTCACATGCTCAGGATCTTTGATAATAGGGTTTCCGTTCTTCCCGATGTCGCCGGAAAAAACAATCTTTTTCTCTTTTTCGCTATCCTTGTACCAGAGCTCCAGCGTGCCTGAGCCCAGAATGTGGCCCGCGTCGATGAAACGGTAACGTATCGTATCGTTCAGGTTCTCTATGGTCTCGTAATTTTTCTTATCGAAAAAGCCCAGGCAGTGGGCGACATCCTCGGTAGTGTAGAGTGGCTCAATAACAGCATCCTTGCCCGTTCGCATTAACTTCTTCGTCAGCCACTCGGCGTCCTTCTCCTGAATATGGGCCGAATCGTAGAGCATAACCTCGGCCAGTTCCGCTGTGGCCGAAGTGGTAAGTATCCTTCCTTTGAAACCGTCTTTCACGAGCTTGGGTATAAGCCCTGAATGATCGAGGTGGGCGTGGGTCAGAAGGAGGTAGCGAATCTTGCCTGGATCGAACTCAAACGACCGGCTGTTTATCTCATCGGCGTCCTTGCCTTGATATATGCCGCAATCTACAAGGATTTGCGTATCACCGGACGTAAGATGGTAGCATGATCCCGTGACCCTTCGTGCAGCGCCCAAAAACCTGATCTTCATACCGTCACCCCGTCAAATTTCCCTGATTATACCTGTCAGGTCGACATTTTACAAGAATTATCGGTTGGGGCCGCGTGAGCCCTCCCGAGAATGGACAAACCAGAGGGAAAAGCCGCGCTATCGATATGAATCTTCGCAAACGATCATTCCGGCTCTATGGATTCTTAATTCTTGCCTGCAGCCGATCGTGCGACTAATTTTGGATAAAGGGGCTTGAAAGTCAATCGTAGGGCGGGCCGCGCCCAGGTTTTGACTCCCTCTGTACGATTATGATATTCTGGAGTTCAATCTGCACGCACAGGAGGCCTCCCATGATCGGGGCATGTAAAGGGGTTCTCAAAGCACTTGCTATTGTTGTGGCCATTTTCTTCCTCACAGTTATGGTGCTCCATACCACAGCCTACGCTCGGGCGGGCGGGGGCAGGTCCTCGGGAGGAGGGATGAGATCAAGCGGTTCCTACCGCGGAGCTACCTCGGCGCCTTACCAGTCACCCGCGCAGCAGAGTGAGCCGGGCGCGTCTGATCGCTCCCCCATGAGTGGACCGAATAGCCCCGGGAAGAGCTTTCTGTACGGGCTCGGTGGAGGTCTTTTCGGCGGCATGATCGGCAATATGCTTTTCGGAGGAGGCGGCTATAACCAGGGTTGGGGAGGCGGCGGATTCGGATTCGGCGACTTCATTGTCATCCTTATTATCGTGGGGATCGTGTATTCTCTTGTAAAACGCTACCGGGCGAGAAAGGCCATTGAGGTGGGCGGGGCTGATGCAGGCGTCTATGCCTCCTCTGCGTACGACTCACCTTCGTACGGTCCCTCCACATACACGCCTGAGGGGCACCAGGACATAATCGCTACCGGCTTAAGACATATCAGCCAGATGGACCCTGCATTTAACGAAAACGCGTTCAAGGAAGTCGCGTCCGATATCTTCTTTAAGATACAGGGCGCGTGGACCAAACGTGATTTAAGAGGTGTGTCTCATCTTCTCTCGCCGCAGATGCTCGATACGTTTCAGATGGACCTCAACAATTTTATATCCAACAAAGAGTTCAACCGTCTTGAAAATATCGCCGTCCGGCAGGTGGACATTGTCGACGCAGTACAGGATCAGGGAGAAGAGTACATAACGATAAAGTTCCTCGCGAGTCTCCTCGATTATAATGTGGACGAAACAACAGGGAATGTGATTGCGGGAAGTCCCACGGACCCGGTAAAATTTCTCGAATACTGGACGTTTACCAGAAAGGTGGGGGGGGAGAACTGGGCACTCGCCGCCATCACCCAGGAGCAGGATTATCATTAGAAGTCGTGCTGCATGAAAGAGGACGGGCCGGCATCGGGGCTTCCACAGATCATCACGGTCAGATCGTCTGCCGGGGCGGGAAAAACCTACAGGCTGGCCCAGCACTATATCGTTCTCCTCCTCCTTGACATCCTGAGCGGAAAACCCACAAAAAGCCGTATCGCCAACCTCGTGGCCATCACCTTCACAAATAAAGCCGCGCAAGAGATGCGCGGCCGAATCATCGACTGGATGAAAAGGATTATCCTCGATATCCCTTTCGAGAACCTGAGCCTGAAAGCGCTCGATGAGATAGTTGAAAACGAATGGATCAAAATAGCGTCCCCCCCTTCATCCGAACCCGGACACAATGGAGCCGCCTTTCTCAGAAACGCTCTCAAAGGCGCCATCGAGAAAGATTTTAACGACCTGCTGAAGAACTATTACAGTTTCAACGTGAGCACCATAGACAGTTTTGTGAACCTTATCCTTAAGGCCTCCGCGTTTAAGCTCAACCTTCCGCCCGTATTCGACGTCTCACTCGAATCCTCCTCCATGATTGACCTCGTGCTCAAGGAATGTCTTCAGAAAATCTCCGAAGACCGCGCGGTCCGTTTGAAATTTGACCGGTTCATCGATAATTATATCGAAACAGAAGGCGACAACGTGAGCTGGTCACCCAAAGAGGTGTTGAAAGAGATTATAGCGGACTTCTGGGATCAGGAATCGAGAGAAAACAAGAGCTTTGTGATTGACCCGGATTCTCTCGCCAAGACAGCACGACTCAGAGAACGGATCCAGGCTCAAGCAAGAATCCTGAAAGACACTGTTACGGGCAACCCTAAGCTTATCCCCAGGACCGATTTTCTCAAGGCCCTCGATTCATGCATCTTAATCAAAGGCAATCAGCCCGGTAGAGGCGCTACTTTCGACCGGGACGAGCTCGACGCGTGTTTCAAGAAGGGGAGCGCCGCGGTAAAAAGCGATGAACAAGATCTCTGGCGGGATATCATGAGCCTTCGGATCCCTTTTGTGGAAGCAGCGGCTCAATCCAAATTCATCCCTTACGTGGAAATATACAAGCTCTTCAAGGATATGCTGAGGACAGAAATCACCTATAGAAAACGGCTCGTTCTCATTGAACAATTAAACAGGCTATTGCAGGATGTGATCCATGAAAGGGGTTTCGTGCCTGAAATATATTATACCCTGGCGGAACGGTACACCCACTTTCTCATCGATGAATTCCAGGACACGAATCATCTCCAATGGCAAAACATCGAAGTCCTTACCGAAGAAGCGATTGCACGGGGAGGCACTCTTTTCCTCGTGGGTGACAAGAAACAGGCCATCTACCGGTGGCGCGGGGGCGAGGCGGAGCTTGTCGATGAAGTGGCCGCACACTATAGGGCCTACAAAGTCGATGAACAAGTCCTGAGAACCAATTACCGCAGCGCCGGGCATATTGTCTTTCTCAACAACGTGGTTTTCGCCTGTGACAACCTGCGAGGCCTCGTCAATGCCGTACTCGGAGAGCATGAGGAGCAAACAAGCGAGCGGATCCTTAAGGCTTATCGTGATTCGGAGCAGTACCCCTTGAAAGACAAGGAGAATGAAGGGTATGTCCGTATCGAGAAGGTAGCCCTCAAAGACGACGAAGAGACGATACGGACAACCTTTACAATGAAAGAACGGGGTGACGTTGTCGCGCAAAAGCTGAAAGCACTCATAGAGCGCATTCGCGCACGAGGGGTGTTTCAGGATAGAGAAATCGCGATTCTCGTTCGCAGAAAAGACGAAGCCCGGCTCATTGTAAAAACGCTCCTTGAAATGGGCCTCAACGTGGAATCGGAACTCACGGTCAACGTAAAGAACAATCTGCTGGTGAAAGAATTGCTCGCCTTTCTCAGCTTCATCAGCACCCCCGATGATGACCTATCCTTTGCCTCCTTCACAACGGGGAATATTTTTCAGAAAAGAACAGGCATCGCCCACGCAGAAATCGTGGAGTGGCTCACGAACAAACGTACAGATCAACTATCCTGGCCGCTTTACAGCATCTTTCGGCAAGATTACCCCAAAATCTGGGATCAATACTTCGAGGAATTTTTCTCGCGATCGGGTTATCTGCCGCTTTACGAATTCACGGTCCTTTTTATAAAGAGATGGTCCGTCTTTGAACATTTCCCTCACGATATCCCTTATTTTCTTCATATCTGCGAATTCATAAAGAACAGGGAGGATTCGGGTGAGAACAACCTGAACGCCCTTTTGAGAACTCTCGCCGACGACCCTAAGAATCTCTTCATGAGCGTATCCGATGCGGAAAAGGCCTTTCTGCTCAAGGCCTCGGACGCCGTGGATGCCATTAAGGTTATGACAATTCACAAAGCCAAAGGATTGCAATTTCCTGTAGTCATCCTCCCACTCGTAAAACTCAATTCCTTCGGCGCCTCCGAGGAGAGAGACAAGACGAAATACTTCGCAGCCGAAGGGGGAGCGCTCAAGTCCTTCTATATCAAAAAGGATTTTAGAGACGTCTCGCCGAAACTCAATGCCATGTATCAAAAGCGAGAGGCCGATTACCTGCTTGACGAACTAAACAATATCTACGTAGCGACAACGAGAGCGGAAAAGGAACTCTACATATTTCTCACCGATTCAAAGGGCCAGAAAAGAAACTATCTCATCGATCATTTCTTTGGTCTTACAGCCTTGAGGAGCTATACCCGTAGCGAAACTATAGAGATCGGTGCGGAGTATCAAGCCGCGGCCAAGCTTGCCTTGGCAGACCACGACCACAGACACCTGTCCAGTGGCGGGGCGACGGCCGATGTGACAGACCAGTTTAAAGACGGTTCTTTCAGCGGCGAGATTCGATGGCTCGAAAAGATCAGGACAAAATTCGAGGAGACGGAAAATATCACACGACAGCAACTCCACGCCAAGCAAAGGGGCGATGTGATCCATTATATCCTGTCCCTCATCATCTCTCTGCCTCAAAATCCCGAAGCCGTTCTCAACCGGTGTATCGATGCCGGCATAGCCAAGTACTGTTTCCATCCGTTCCGACAGGATGTGGAGCAGGTCATCCTCAATTTGTTCCGCGACACCGGGTTCAAGCGATTTTTTGAGACCTCCGGGGATACCCGTGTATTTACTGAAAAAGAAGTAATCGACGAAAAAGGAAACGCCTTTAAGATAGACAGGATCATCGTAAGCGGCGATTGTGTGGATATCGTAGATTTCAAATCGGGTGAGGGCCGAAGCCAGGAACACCACGAGCAGATGAACCGCTACGCGGAACTCATGAAAAAGATCTATCCGGCTCACACGGTCCGGGCACACCTTCTGTATATCGAGGAAAACAAGATCATTAACATATGACAAACGTTTACTCCATACCGTTCGGCGGCAATTTTCTCGATACTCTGATGACCTTCATAGGCGAGGACGGGGAAGACCTCGCCAACAAGGCCATCGTTTTCCCGGGCAAGCGTCCTGCCCTCTATCTCAGAAAAACCTTAAGCCATGGCGCCCTTCGTCCTTTCTATCCACCACGATTCTTTTCTATGGAAGAGTTCATCGATTTCCTGGCCCGAAAGACGCACCCCGATTTCAGCGATGTTGATGATGCAGATGGGATCTGGCTTCTCTACGAGTGCATACAAAGGCTCCCTTTGTTTGCTCACCATCCGTTCAGAAAAAAGGGGTTCGGCGAATTCTTCTGGTGGGGAAAATACCTCCTCGAATTCATCGATCACCTCGACAGAGAAGATATCGATAACGAAAAGCTTACCTCGCTCGAGCAAAGTGCGCGAATAGGCTACGACGTGCCGGAGAGCACCAACGAACTGCTCGCACACGTTACGGTCTTGCGGAAAGAATTTCACAGGGTACTCGACCGGAACAAATACTTTACCGCAGGCTATAAATGCCTATACGCCTTTAAGAGTGTGAGCGAGGCAATTCCAGACGATTTTGAAATGATATACTTTGCCGGCCTCTTCGCCTTAAGCGCCGTTGAAAAGAAGATTATTCGTGATATCCGGAAAGCGGGCAGAGCTCGAGTCATTCTTGAGGGTGATCCATCTCGATGGCCCATCTTAAGCGAGCTTGTCTCATTCCTCTGCGCTCATACAGAGACAATCCCCTGCGAGAAGATTGAATCGCAGACGGTCTCTCTTCATGCGGGTATCGACACCCACTCCGAGATTCTAAAAACCTATGAGATATTGAGAGATGGCCGGCCTGAAAGGACCGCCGTGATACTCCCTGCGGCAAAGGCGCTTTTCCCGATGCTGAGTTTCGTCGTGGACCGAATCGACAGCCCCTATAATATTTCTCTCGGGTATCCGCTCTCCCGCACATCTCTCTTCGATCTTATCCTTCACGTGCTCAGCGCTCAGTCCATGAAGCGTAAAGATGGGGAGTACTCCACGGCCGAATATCTGTCGGTTATGCTCCATCCTTTTGTAAAGAATCTTGATTTCGAAGTACCGGTGCGACCGATCTTAACGGCTCTGGAACGGCTATTCACGGGAGATATTCTGCAAAGCCCTGTGGCGGACAAGCCTCTCATCACACTTGCCGAAATAGAAAGGGCGCTCGTAAGAGAGTCTGCAGGCACACCGGACGTGCTGGAGAGAATACACGAGCTTTTCTTCGGCCAATTCCAGGAGGCAGAGACCCTTCATGATTATACGGAGAGACTGGCAATCATCCTTGAATTCGTGCTTGCACACACGCCGGTCCGTTCGTATTTACTCTCCGGAGAGATTTTCAAGAGTATCTTCCAAGCCCTCCACGCATTGCAGAACACGCGATTCAGCAGATCAGCCTTCCATGACAACGATATGGAGAACAAACGCGTCATCTGTGATTTTATCATTGAGCATCTTCAGTCCACGGATTTGCCCTTCGAAACCAAACCCATCGAAGACCTGGAGATTATCGGTGTTCTCGAATCTCGAAACATCACCTTTGACACGGTAATCATGCTCGATGTGAACGAGGGCGTCATACCACAGGCAAAAAAGATCAACCCCCTCGTACCGCTCGGAATTTACGACATCCTCGGCATCCCGTCACCCGAATACACGGAGGAAATGTACCGGTACTATTTCAAGCGTCTCATCACATCGGCCCGCAACGTACGCCTCCTCTATATTGATTCCGAAGATAAACCGCGCAGCCGTTATATCGAACAGCTCATCTGGGAGAAGGAACGGACCGCACAGTCACTCAACGTTATTGAGGTCGATCGGGCTGCCTACAAGATCAACGTGCGTCTTCAGAGCACGCCTCCTGCCATAGAAAAGACGGAGCGGATCCGGACCCTGTTAAAGGCGAATGCCTTTTCGCCAACGGCTATTGACGATTATGTGAGATGTCCCGCCCTGTTCTATTACAAGCAGGTGCTCAA
>DATKMQ010000127.1 GCA_035541755.1 Syntrophorhabdaceae bacterium | reverse complement strand
GACGACATTCCCTACCCGGCCGACATGAAGATAGCGTCAGCAGATGGTCTCAATCCTGACTTGGCAAATTTCCTCGGAAAATGGGAAGGAATGCTGGATATAGGGCAGAGAATCGGGATTGTAATCGAGAAAATCAATGTTCCGAAGGCAACGGTCCTGTACTGCTATGGAAACTTTACGCCTAGATCCACCAAGGGCAATGCGGTGTCCTTACCCGCTCGCTGCAATCCCAGAGTGGAAGGGAATGTCGAGGAGTCATCGCCGGGGGAATACAAAATAATTTTCTCATTCCAAGCGTCTACCGCATTTACAACTATGACCCTGACCAGAGATCGCGCGTTCCCGAACTATCTGCATTATGTACGTAGCTGGTCACAAAATCAAATTCAGGGCTCATTGAAGAAAGTCACCCCCTAATACCACTTCAGTTTCCGAGCCCACCACAATGCTTCTTCTTGGGCTCGGTATGGTCGGACTGGCAGGTCTGCGAAGAAGATAAACACACATCAACAGAGCTTTACAGATCGGGGTCAGGAATGGCCCCGTTTTTTATTCAGTTCAACTTGAGCTTTCCCCATATTGATGGACAGCCATGAAGATTAGTATGATGGTACAGGAGGCATGGCTATGGGGAAAGAAGATAAGCGTCGTTATTTTACCCGCGAGTTCAAGGTGAATGCGGTCCAACTGGTCACGGAGAAGGGGATGCCGGTGGGCAAGGTTGCCCAGGAGCTGGATATCCACCCGAATCTGCTTCATCTGTGGAGGCGGAGAATGCTGACGGAGGGGGATAAAGCCTTTGTGGGCAGGGGCCGTGTCAAGCCGGAGAATGCGGAGATCCGGCAGTTGCGGAAGGCCTTAGAGAAGGTGAAGGAAGAGAGGGACATTTTAAAAAAAGCCTTGGCCGCATTCTCCAAACCAAGCAAATGACGTATGGCTTCATGGAAGAGCACCGAGGGATCTACAGGGTCGCGACGATGTGTACGGTGCTGAGGGCATCGAGAAGCGGCTATTATGCCTGGCGCAAGCGTCAGCCGAGCCGACGGTGGACCGACAATGAGGAGCTGTTGGGGCAGATCCGACAGCTTCACGCGCAAAGCCGAAGGCTGTACGGGAGTCCGCGGATCACCGTGGAGCTCCGGGAGAAGGGCTTCCAATGCGGCAAGAACCGGGTGGCCCGGATCATGAAGGATCACGGGATCTGCGGTGAGGTGAAGAGGAGGCGATTCCGGCGGACGACCGATTCACGGCATGCGTATGCGCTGGCGGCAAACTTGCTGATCGGCCGGAGACAGACCGAGGGGGTTTGGGCATCGGATATTACGTTTGTTCCGACCTCGGAGGGGTGGCTCTATGTGGCCGTCGTGATGAATGTGAAGAGCCGGAGGGTCTTGGGGTTGTCCAGGAGTGAGACGCTCTCCCAGGAGTTGGCTTCAGCGGCGCTCCGAGAGGCAGCGGGCAGGCAGCGTCCCTCTGCAGGGTTGATCCACCATTCGGATCGGGGTCGGCAGTATGCCAGCTATGCCTATCAGGAGCTGCTGAAGGAATACGGCATGATCCCGAGTATGAGCCGAAGCGGCAATTGCTACGATAACGCCTATGTGGAGTCGTTTTGGGGTACACTCAAGACGGAACTGGTTCACGGGGAGAGGTACCGTTCCAGGTTGGAGGCACGGCTCAGTATCTTTGAGTACGTGGAAGCGTTTTATAATCGTCAGAGGAGGCACTCGGCCCTGGGGTACAGGAGCCCGGATCAGTATGAAAGGCTCCTTGGTGAAACTTAACTGCGTGTCCACTTTATTAGGGAAAGCTCAACTGGTAATATTCTGTGATCCGCTGAGACCATACCCGAAGACTCATAGGTGTACTGCACAAAAACCGACTTTTCCAAGGCCGATGATCAGCCATGTCGCGACTTCCTTCTTGTAATCGACAACCCGTAAATACTTATTATTTTGCAACATTTCAAATGGCAATGCTCGAATAATCGCGTTCGTTGTTTATTTCAAAAGATTGACTTGACGTGCCGTTCAATGGAGATTAGAATTATTATCGAGAATGGTTCCAGATAAAATATGATGACGAAAGAATCCATCATTCGGCAACTGAAGGAGAGGGGGCTGAGACTGACGAGTCAGCGGCTTGCCGTTATTGATGTGCTGGTCAGAAAGGGCCATCTGCATCCCAGTGCACCCTTCATATACAGGGGAGCCAAGAAGAAAGGCGCTCACCTGAGCCTGTCATCCGTTTATGCAAACATAAAAGAATTATCCCGCCATGGAATCATCAAATCCCTTGAGTTTGACGGGAAGGAGAACCGAATCGAGGGTAATCTGGATGAGCACATCAACCTCATATGCGAGCAATGCGGGAGGATCGTAGATTACGAGGCCCCTGTTACTCTGGATCAAAGGAGCATCGCAAAAAAAACAGGCTTCATGATCACAAGGAACAGGTTAGAATATTACGGGTATTGCGGAGAATGTGCGAAGAGCAAGGCAGGGGCCATTGACAACGGCGGTAAACGGCACAGCAGGTCTTTGTAAGGGGTTTGCTTGAATTTTTTTGACTACTAATCTGGAATGGTTCCGGATAAAAGATAAAAAAGCGTAACGGAAGTGCAAAGACAAACATAACTCATGTAAATCAGGATGAAAGGAGGACCTATTATGAATGAAGAAAGCAAGTCCCCGGTAACGGGCAAGACTCAAGCAAACACTGCAGCCAGCGGTACGTCGACCCGAGACTGGTGGCCGAACCAGTTGAGACTCGATATCCTGCACCAGCATTCCTCCAAGTCCAATCCGATGGGCGACGGTTTCAACTACGCCAAGGAGTTCAAGAGCCTCGACCTGGCGGCTGTGAAGAAAGATCTCGCGGCGCTGATGACCAACTCGCAGGACTGGTGGCCGGCAGACTTTGGTCACTACGGGCCATTGTTCATCCGTATGGCGTGGCACAGCACAGGCACATATCGCACCGGTGACGGCCGTGGTGGCGGCGGCAGGGGCCAACAGCGCTTTGCGCCTCTCAACAGCTGGCCGGACAACGTCAGCCTGGACAAGGCGCGACGACTGCTCTGGCCGATCAAGCAGAAGTACGGCCGGAAGATTTCCTGGGCCGACCTGATGGTCCTCACCGGCAACGTTGCTCTGGAAACGATGGGATTCAAGACCTTCGGTTTCGGCGGCGGTCGCGAGGACGTGTGGGAGCCGGATCAGGATGTCTATTGGGGCGCCGAGAAGACCTGGCTGGGCGGCGACAAGCGCTATTCCGGAGAGCGGGACCTCGAAAACCCGCTTGCTGCCGTGCAGATGGGGCTGATCTACGTGAACCCGGAAGG
>DATKMQ010000126.1 GCA_035541755.1 Syntrophorhabdaceae bacterium | reverse complement strand
TCCAGGACAGGAGCAGTTCAAAGGTCTCCTTGTTGAACCAGAGCGTCTCTTTGTATCTGTTGATCTTGAGGAACCGCTGCACCTCGCTGTCACTGACAAAGGGCTCCAAAAGCCTGTAGACATCGGCTGCCTCCCCGTTCGCATACCAGCCCTGGTGGGCCGTGAAGATCCTGATGAGCAGGAGGTCCTCCCAGAGGGCCTTGTCGTCACAACCGAGCTCGCTGAGCGTCGCTGTTATGATGCGGTCGAGCATCCATTCATCAATCCAGCTTCTGCTTATCTCGTTCACAGCGCTCGTCTCGTTCGTGATCTTCCCGAGCGCGTGTACAAAGAGCCAACAAAAATGAGCCGCTGTCGGGCGACCTGGCGGCAGATATTCGGGGACCAGTGGTGCGGATAACATAGCATTGAGCTTCGCTATGATCTGACTCGTGAGATGGGCTTCATCACCTTCCGCCGAGGCGAATTGTTTGATCTCGCGGATGAGGTTCATGGTTTTTTCTTCAATTTCTCCGATCAACGCGGATGTAGTTGGCTTACTTGAGGTCTCTTTCAATTCAAGTGCAGTTTGAGAGAGCCTCTCGAGCATACGGACATTGATGAGCTCTTTCAATCGCTCGTGAACCGGTCTGAGAAAAAGCTCCTGCATGGATTCTTCGATGCTCGGAACCCCCCGACCCGAGAGATATCCGGCAACCATGGCATAGTGACGCCACTCGTTGTCCCGCACCTCGCGAAAGTTAAGAAACGTGTGGCACTTGTAGGGACCGACTTCGATATAGAGGCCCTTTTCAGCGAGTTCTCTATTGTCCCGCACGTATTCGAGATGCGAGATGTGATCACGAAAGATCGTAAAGTGACCGGGCTCATTCGTCACAGTGAGCCCCTGACCAAGCGTCTTCTGGACAAGCCTTTTGGCCTCCGCCCCTTCCTCCCGTGAAGAATAGGCAACCGACGTTCGTATCCATCCGGCGGCGCCTTGATCGTGGTTGTTGAAGACCACAAGACTTCGCTCGTTGTCCGATTTGTTCGAATAGGCGAAGACGTCTTCGTTAACGCGTCCGTCCACGGTAAAAAAATCGTAGAGCAGAAAATGCTCCACACCGGCAAAGAGCGGCCTTATGTGGAGGAGCGGAAATATCTCCCGTTCGTGCCGCTCGACGAGATACTGATCGGGTGTCTCGTCCCAATATGCGCGCCGGTATTCCATGCCGTATTTTTCGGCATAGCCTTCAATCTGTCCATGACCGAACATGGGCAGTCCCGGCATCGTGGCCATGAGTGTACAGACGCCGAAATATTTATCATCCTTTCCGAACTGATCAACCGCTGTTCGTTCATCGGGGTTGTTCATGAAATTGACAAAGCGCCTCAGAATTTCAGGATCAAATTCAAGGGTGTTCTTCATGACCGTACGGTACTTGGCGTTGTCTTCATCCCGGAGCATGTTCATGAAGGCACTGTTGTAAACCCTGTGCATGCCGAGGGTCCGAACAAAATATCCTTCCAGCAGCCAGAAAGCCTCTGCCAGAAGAAGGGTATCAGGCGCCTCTTCTGCAATGCGATCAACAACCTCCCTCCAGAACTCGTTGGGCATCAGCTGATCGAACTTTTCCTTTGAAAGGCTGTGTTCGACTCGCGTAGGAATGGCCCCGCCGGTGCCGGGGTCAGGATACCACAATCTCTGGTAATGCCTTTTTGTGAGCGTCATTGCCGCGTCAAAACGAATAACGGGGAATTGACGGGCCACATGCAATATGGTGCGGATCATGGCTTCGCGAACCTCGGGGTTCAGGTAGTTGAGCTGGGCCGTGTCGTTCCATGGCATGCTGGTACCGTCATTTCCGTGATAGACGTATCGTTCATCGCCTGTCCATCGGTCCCTTCTTCTAAAAACCACGGCCGCGTCGGAACGGTCATAGTAATGGTCCTCGATTTGGATGGAAACCCGCTCGTCATGCGAGAGATCGGGGCCGTTAAAACCGTACCAGGGAAAAGGGTTATGATCGAGCGATATGAACCAGTCGGGATGTTCGACGACCCATCGCGAAGAGATTCCCACGTGGTTCGGGACCATGTCGCTTGCGAGTCTCACACCCCGCATCCAGGCCCTCTCCTTGAGACCCTGGAATGCCTCATCGCCCCCGAGATCATCGGAGATCCGGTAGTCGTAGAGGGAGTAAGCTGACGGCACTGCTTCAGGATTGCCGCAAAGCTGTTTGATCTTTTGGGACGCGGGACTCCTCTCCCAGACACCGATGAGCCAGAGGCCCGTAAAACCTCTTGTTTGCAAGATCTCGAGTTCTTCATCGGGTATCTCGTTAAGCTTGGAAATGAGCCGTCCGTATTTCTTGGAAAGTTGATCGAGCCAGACGTAGATGTTTTTCGCCATGAGCACCAGTCTCGGCATCCACTCCCTGTCGGGGGTGAAGCGTTCCGCTTCGAATTCAAGCCCCGTATACCGGTATACCTCGGCGGGCCCCGGACCCAAAAACGGCGATTTCTCTTCTTCCTTGAACAGATCGAGTGCCTTGAGCATGCGATGAAAGTACTTACCGAGAAGATATCCCCAGTGCTCCATGATATATTCGAGCTGTCCGGCAAGGGAGTGGGGTGCAGCAACTGCCGCGCTTCGCATCATATCGACAAGGTTCTGATGCTCGGGGCCGAAGTACGGCTTGGTTTGAAAATAGGATCGCAGGGATTCGATGATACTCAAATATTTCGTACTTTGCCTGAGCGAGGTATCTTCAAAGAGTTCGAAGAAAGGGGAAAAGGCGGGGTTCGTATTCGCGAGCCATAAGAGGAGCATCTCCTCAAGCACTATCAGACGGTTTTTTACACCCGCGGTTTCGCCATCCAAATAGCTCTCTATATCGATATCCCGTCTGTATACGTGAAGCGGCGGGAATTCGTCGGTGAACCGGCGGATTGCCTTTTCGAGCGCCTCGCGCCCGAGCTTTTGAGACAAGAAGTCCATGGCCTCTTCCATGATCGCCGGTTCCGATTGTTCCATGTAGAGACCGAAGATGTAGTGGAGAATCTCATCGATAAGACCCATGGCAATAAGCTGGCCCGCTTTTACCGCCCGCTCCGGATAGTTGAGAAGGTCGCGCTTCATATTCATTTTTTGGGCAAAGGTTCGGGCAGCCAGATAATTTGCGAAGATTACATTACCGCTTAAGGTGAAGAGCGATTCGTTGAAATCGTATTTGTCCCGTGTCTTCCTCGATACGTGAAATTCCCTGAAGGGCTTTTGCCCGTCCTTTTGCATCGTGGAAGCGGTCATGGTGAAACGATGCTAACACAGGCAAAACCTGTTAGTCAACAATGCCTGCACGGCGCGTTCTCGTCTTTCTCTTTGAAGTTCTCGGCCATCTTGCGCTTGCGATCAGCCAAGCTTTCTTATGTGCCGGCCGTCTGCCTTATTTTATTGATGTTCTTCTCGATAGCTTCCACGTAAGGATTCTGAGAACCATCGTGGTGGTAGCCGATGAATAGATGCATTGAACCCATCATTTTGAAACGGGCAAGGGCGATATCTTCGTAGAACTTAGGCGTGCTCCGTAGCAGGTCTTCTGCGCTTAACGGCATTGCAGAGTTATGTGCGTTCAACCTGTCCATACCCGCAAAACGATACGCCTCGGCAAACTCATCGTAGAGTACAGGAATTTTGTCGATATAATCTTCCGCCGACATCTGGCCGAGAAGATCCGCTGTGCCAAGGGCGTAGCCCACGCGTTTTTCTTCCTCGGAATGGAATTCGATGTTCATATCCAGGGTCACGCCGGTACATCGGATGATGTTGAGAATACAGGGAATGATGCTATATTCCACTCCCAATTCCTCCAAATACCGGCGCGCAAAATCTACGCTTCTCTGCATGTGGGTAAATGTGTACTTTGCGCCGGTCCCCTGATCGTCTCCCTGTGCCTTTATGTATCCCGTGTCATGCAACAGAACGCCGATCACGCCGAACTTAAAATACTCTTTCGAGATCTTGGGAACGCCGCCACTCCTGTTCCATCCGTCGATCATCTCAACAAAGGGCGGGATTGTCTGAAACGTATGAAAGAGGTTGTGATACCGGGTATCGCACGCCTGGTACCCCTTTCTTAATCCCTGAAACAGGTCGATTACATCATCCAATACGCGTTCCATGACGCCTAGGTCATTGTCCTGGTAGTTCTCTGCGTAGATCTTTCGTACGTGATTAACAATATTTTCCCGGGTGAGATTATCCTTTGAGAACATAATGGGGATTAATTTACCATAAAAAGGGGGCATCTTCTAAGATAATTGTCACAACAAGTAAGATTATGAGCGACGAAAGAACATGCGATAATAATCGCGGAAGAACATGCCGTAGATGCCGACGGCCAGAGAAGCGCTCACCGAAACAAAGATGTAGGGATTATGGAAAAGACGTCCGGTCAGATAGACAAGAACAGCAAGCATGACACCGGCCACCAAAGATTTGATCATGTCCCGCAAACCTTTGCGGCCTATTCTGTACCCGATTCTCTTTTTCAATACAAGATAAAGGACCATAAAGTTGTAGAAGGACGCGATCGAAGTCGCCAGTGCTATTCCCATGTTTTGAAAAGGCTTCATCAACAGGTAATCGAGAATCGCGTTCAAGGCGATGCATCCAATTCCTACGATGGCAGGAGTTCTTACGTCGTGGATCGCGTTGAATATCCGTACAAAAGAGATGGAAAGCCCGTAAAAGATTAAGCCTATGCTGAAACCAAAAAGGGCGCGTTGAGCGAGCGCCGTATCTTTCGCCATGAAAGCGCCTCGCTCGTATAAGATCTTCAGGATACCGTCACCGGCAAGACAAAGAAGAATTGTCGATGGTACGAGGGTTACGAAGATCAACACCATGGAACTGTCTATGTGGGAACGGATGCCGTCCCAATCTCTCTGATGATAGAGCCGGGACACGGTGGGAAAAAGCACCGTATAGACAGGCACGGCGAAGAGGCTGAAGGGAAGAATAAAGATGCGAAGGGCATATGCAAGAGAAGCTACTTGACCCGGCGGCAGGTGTGAACCGATGAGTTTATCGACGAGACTGTTAATCGGGACTACGGAGGTCGCGATAAGCGCACCCGTAAAAAGTCTTTTTGCCTCATGCACAGAGGGGTGTTTAAAGGTGAGCGTAAAACGGTAAGATATCCCGTTGAGCTTGAGCCACGGTATCTGCATGAGCACCTGTGCGAGAGAACCGACGCTCACGCCTACGGCCAGGCTGTAGATACCGATTCTGCTTTTAAGGGCCAGGGCAGAGACAATGAAGATAATATTCCACAGGATGCCGGACATTTCGGGCGCCGCGAAGTGATACTTCACATTGAGAAATGCCTTCTGCACCGAGAGGATACCATGCAGGGCGATGACAGGTATCATGATGATAAAGAGCGTGGCCGCCACCTTTTTGGTCTCCGGCGGGAATCCGGTAATGCTCATGATGCGGGAGCCGCAAAAGAAGAGAATGAGGGAAATGAACCCGAGGATGAGGATGGCAAGATTAATGAATGTCCCGTATATCCGGGAAAATTCTTCCGGATCGTCGGCATAACGGGAACAGACAGGGATAAGGAAGGCGCTTGTGGCCCCCGTAACGAAGAGCGTCTGAATCAACTCGGGGAAAATAAAGGCCACCACAAAGGCGTCAACGAGCATGGTTGCGCCGAACAGATAGGCCTGGATCGCCTCCCTTACGAAACCAATTGGCCTGCTCACAAGGGTGATGAGGGTAATAACAGAACCCCTCTTTACGATATCCGCGGCGGCTTTTTTGTGACTCACGGTTTCTTCAGAGGCTCTCTGTTCCAATGTTCTTTCTCTTTACTGTTTTGCGTAGTTTGTTAAGCGCCTTTTGTTCTATCTGTCGTATCCTTTCTCTGGTGACGCCGAATACCTTGCCTATGTCTTCGAGGGTCTGTGGATCATCCCCATCGAGTCCAAACCGGAGCATGATGACTTTTCGCTCATCAGCGGTCAATGTGTCGAGCCAGGAGGCAACCTCCTCCACTCGCCTCGTATGCTCGAGGATGGAAAGGGGTTCTTCGTTTGATGGGTTCACGAGAACCTCTTCCAGAGTCAGTTTGTTTTCCTCGTCTATGAACGTCTCCAGGGAGTAGGTCCGCATGGCTATAGAGAAGAGATTCCCCACGAAATCGATCCGAAATCCGGTATCGTGCGCGATTTCCTCGATAGTCGGCTCCCTTCCTTCCTTCTCCAGGTAGGTGTCCGCGAGCTTCGTGATCTTGTTCACCCGTGACGAGACGTGGACCGGAAGTCGTATTGTCCTCGAATGGTTTGCAATGGCCCTCTCTACGGACTGCTTAATCCACCACGTGGCGTACGTGGAAAATCTGCATTCCTTTGCGAGGTCATATTTTTCAACGGCCTTAATGAGACCAATATTGCCTTCCTCGACAAGATCAAGAAGCGCTAACCCCTGATTCACGTATCGTCTGGCGATCTTCAAAACGAGTCTCAGGTTGGCCTCGATCATGCGACGCCGAGCCTCAGGGTCTCCCCTCGTCACCCCTTCCGCGCAGGCCCGCTCTTGCTCGAGCGTGAGCAAAGGGAGCCGCCGTAGGTCTCTCATGTAAAGCTTTTCCGCGACAATGCCGGCATCTTCCTGAAAGGATGGACCCTGATCGCTATTCTTTATTCTTTCCACCCGTATGCCCCGATGAGTTTTACGAACCGGCAGCCGCCATAGTTCTCTTCCCTGAATTCGCCCCCGTCTACCCTCTCGTATACCATGAGGTCCTGCGTAAATTCGTCTCCTATGGGGATAACGAGCCTGCCCCCCGGAGCAAGCTGATCAAGAAGAGGTTTTGGCGCGGCCTGAGCTGCAGCCGTTACTATGATGCCGTCATACGGGCTATGTTCCTTCCAGCCGGCTGTGCCATCCCTGATGGTGACGACGATATTTCTGTAGTGCAACGCGTCAAAGGTCTTGCGTGCCCGCTTGGCCAGGGCAGGAATTCTCTCTATGGTATAGACCTGTTCGGCAAGCTGAGCGAGGACCGCCGCCTGATAACCCGACCCCGTACCTATTTCGAGGATCGTCTCTTTTCCTGTCAGTTTCAGGGCTTCGGTCATGATTGCCACCATATAGGGCTGAGAGATGGTCTGTTTTTCTCCGATGGGCAGGGGATGGTCTTCATAGGCCTGCGGCCAGAGTGCCTCGTCCAGAAAGAGATGTCTCGGAACTTTCTGCATGGCCGCGATCACCCGATGGTCCTTGATCCCCCTGCCGACGATCTGGGTTTCCACCATATACTGCCGCTTGCTGTCCTGAGAATTCATCGTGGTCATGACGAAAGTTCTTTTGCCCTCCTCCATGCCTTTTCCACGGCTTCTATCACACTTCCTTTGAAGGCCCTCTCCTCAAGGACCGAGATACCTGCGATGGTGGTGCCGCCGGGAGAGGTAATCATGTCGCGCATGACCGTGGGGTGAATCTTTTCCTCCTCGAGCATTTTTAATGTACCTTTGGCGACCTGAAACGATATGGTTTTTGCTTTTTCCCGGGGAAGCCCTATCTTGACACCCGCATCGATCATAGCTTCCAGAAAGAGGAGAAAAAAAGCAGGACCGCTTCCGCCAAGCGCGGTGATGGCATCCATCAGGTCTTCGGTAACCACGGCAAAATCGCCAAGGCAAGCGAATATTTTCTGGATAGTCTCTCGTTCTTCTTTTGATACGGCCGCATTCGAGGTGATGCCTGTAATACCCTCGCCAACCTTTACACAAATGTTGGGCATCATCCGGACAATCTTGACCGGCTTCCCCGTAACCGAAAGGATGTTTGACGTGGTAACACCCGCCATAATGGAAATAAGAATTTTTTTATCGTCAAGATAGGGGGTGATCGTGCGGATCGCGTCTTTCGCGTCTTGAGGCTTCACGGCAAGGAGGATGTAATACGCTTTTCTCGCGAGCTCGGCAGCGCTTTCGGCACATTTCAGGCCATACAATTGTTCCATCTGGCCGGCACGATCATCTTTCACTTCGAAGAGGACAAGACGTTCCTTTTTTGTCCCTGTGCTGAGCAGGGCTTTGAGTATAGACTCGCCCATGTTGCCAAGGCCGATAATTCCAATCTTTTCCATTTTCTTCCCTCCTTTTTTCTTATAACAGATAACGGGGGGCCTTTGAAAGTCAAAAGTGCGCCCCGCCTTTGCCAAAACTTTAAGGCTTTTGGGGCCATGGCCTTGACAGCGGTCACCACCATTCTTAGGCTTTCTTAGGATTAAAAAAAACCACAGGAGGTTTGGATATGAAAAAGGCGTTGGTAGGTTTTATGGTATTGGCGTTGTGTTTTGGCTTTGTAGGCGTGGTCATGGCCCAGGGAGATGCCGGTTTGCAGGACATAAAACAGCAGTTCATGACCAGGCTCGATGCGGCCAGATCAATGGACTTTGAAGGCACGGTTTTGAGCCATGACGTAATGTGCCACTGTATCGTTCTCGCAACCAACATGGGCAACCTCACGCTCCAGGACGACTACGCGCGGTTCGATCAGGAGTACAATCGGGCGAAAGGCCTTGTCATCGGCTCCAAGGTGCGGGGCACATACAAGACAGTCGACTTCATTAACTATGCGATCAACATCTCCTATGCCAAATAGCCGGGAATCGACAGGTTAACTGAATAGAGAACACGCGAAGAAGGAAAGGATGGGGGCGCCGTGACGGGCGCCCCTTATTTGTGACCCAATGTAACCGGCAATGCCGCCGCCGGGAGACGAGTATGGAAAAACCACTACTTGACGTTTTTCGGTTCGGTGGGGTAATTGGCTGCTTTCCACTCCTCCCATCCGCCTTTCAATGCATATACCTTTTTGTACCCTCGCATCATGAATTGCAGCGCCACACTGGCGCTCGTGGCTTCGTTCACTCAGGCACAGTAAAAGACCAGGGTTTTATCCTTGGGATACTTATCGATCCAGGCGCCGAGATTGTGGGCGTCCTCGCGGACCGCCCCCTTGATCTTAACGCTCGCTTCATCCCAATCCTCCGCCTTTCTTACATCGACGATAATGAGATCGGAACTCCCAAGCATGGTCTTCAATTGTTCCTTGGCCATCCTCGGTACGTCTTCCGTCCCCAGGGTCTTTTCTGCCGCGTAGCCAGTCTGAAGAAATCCCAGGCCACAGATTACTAATCCCGCAAGCCATAGCTTTCTCATTATTTCCTCCTTTTGACCCGTATCACTGTAACATGACGCGTGACGGTAGATATGTAAGGAACCGCATCGCTTTGGTGATTCAGAGTATCTGCTCCAGCCACTGACTGAGCCTCCCAAAATGTCCTGTAATCAGCAAAACCCCTATACAGACGAGGAGCACGCCCATGATCTTTACGGCGTATCTCACCAGATAACCGTACTTCTTGAGGAGACCTAAGAGTCGATTAAAGAGAACAGCGGACACGAGGAACGGGATGGCAAGCCCCAGGGAATAGATGGAAAGCAGATACACACCCCGCCAGGCACTGCCTTCGGTTGACGCAATTATTAATATGGACGAGAGCACCGGACCGATACAGGGCGACCAACCCAGACAAAAGGTCACCCCTACGAAGAAGGTGCCAAAGATGCCTATAGGTTTTTCCTTGAGATGGACAACCCTTTCCTGGTCAAGCACGGGTATCCTGATAATGTTCAGATAAAAGAGGCCCATGACGATCAATATGGCCCCTCCGATCTTCAAGATGTAGCCCTGATAGGTGGAGAGGAAGTAACCGATCATCGAAGACGATACGCCCAAGGCCACAAAAACAAAGGAGAACCCCAAAACGAAGACGACCGCATGCAGAAACATCGCTCTCCTGTATTTGAGTGTTTTCATCTCCTCGAGGTTGTCAATGCTGACACGGCTTATAAAGATGAGATAGGAGGGCACAAGCGGTAATACGCAGGGCGCGAAGAAGGAGAGAATGCCTGAAGTGAAAGCGATGATACCGTTCAAGGACATCAAACAACCCTCTCCCGAAGAAATCCCATAGGCTATACTATTCATTCCCTTGGAGCTTGTCAATTGAATATCTCCCCCCCTTGACAAGAATATCTGGCGATCATTATGTTGCATTTAGAGGTTCTAAATCTAAAGGAGGAGGTTCAGTATGAAAAGAGTGTTGGTAGTTTGTATGGCGCTGCTGCTCACGGTTATGTTTGCGGGCGCGGCCATGGCCCAGGGAGATGCCGGTTTGCAGGATCTGAAAGCCCAGTTTCAGCAGAAGATGGATGCGGCCAAAAGCATGGAGTTTGAAGGCACGGTACTAAGCCACGATGTTCTGTGCCACTGCTTTGTGGTCAAAGGCGCCAAGGGTAATGTCACCCTTCAGGACGACTACACCAAGTTTGACCAGGAATACAATCGCGCAAAAGGCCTCAAGATAGGCGCTAAGGTAAAGGGCGAATACAAATCAGTCAATTACCTGAACTACGCTACGAGCGTCTCCTACGTAAAGTAAGGCGGTCGTAGGCAGGAAGAACAGAAAAAAAACAGGGGAACCCGCGAGGGTTTCTCTGTTTTTTTGTTCGCTGAAAGCCTCATGTTTCAGGCCGAAAAGGACGGTTTGGCAGGCGGCCTCACGGTGTCCATTTCATCCGATAATGTGAATCCGTTTCTTTGCCGGCCTCTTATGCAGCAGGATACAGGTCGCACCGGGTCCCCCTTCTCTCATGGTTGCGTTAGAGAAGGCAAGAATCCATTTGCGATGCATGGCCTTTATGATCCACGTCTTTAAGCTTTGTCTTAATACGGGTGCGTCTTTGGATTTGAGCCCCCGGCCGTGTATCACCTTCACACAGTGCAACCCTTCACGGATCGCTTCACGCATAAAAACCTGAAACATCTCGGCGGCGCCATCCATGGAGGCGCCGTGCAGATCGAGCGTTTTCTCCACCGAGAATTCGCCACCTCTGAGTTTTTCCATGGTGAGCGGATTGGTACCATCTATAAATCCCTCCATATACTCAGGCAGATTGGTCACATTGATATTGCCGCCCTCAGAAAGAGCTTCTTCCAGTAAATTCACTGAGTTATGTGAATCAGTCGCCTGGATGTGGCGGGGTTCGCGTTTTACCGTGATCCTTTCTTTGCCAGAGGGGATGACTTTTACACCTCGCATGGCCTCGGTAAGGATGTCCGTGTCGTCTGCTCCGTTTGCTTCCGCTTGGACTCGAGCAGGATCAGGCGAGGCCTTGAGGCCGATCTTACGTTCCGCCAGTAATTCGGGAAGGTTCACAAAAGGTCTGTTTATTGGGTCTTCTTTCATAGGAGGTATTACAGTTGTTCCGCTTCGTAAACGGCTATGGCATACGTTTCCGCCGTGTCATGATATTCAGTGAGCTTTACTTCGAATTCCCCTCTTTCTTCCTTATCCAGGGCAATCATATCGGTGTAGTCTGACAGCGCGGAGCCGTATTTATCAAATAGCGTCACCACAACCCTGATGAGCACGTCCCGGTCAAGCCCGCTTTTGATCCTGCCGGCGATTTTCGCCCAATAGGGAAGCGCTATCTGCGCGCAGCAGGGAAGCTGGGATACAAGGAATATATGGCTCTCCACTGTGACCCCCTCGCCTGAGTCAATGCCCCTTAATTGAAGCTGGTGAAACGCCGTATCGTCGGCGCACGGTATCTCGTTTTGGCCCATGGTAAAATGTACCACATTTTCCGGACCATAATCATCTCAAGGGCAAAAGCACGCTTTGACAACCGGTTGTCATCTGTAATAGATTAACCGGATGAATCGGAGGCCATTCTTTTTTTGCGACAGGGGCAAACCGTGAGTATCATCCGTGATAATAGTCTCGTCCTGATCGTCTATAAAGACAGAAAATACTTAAAACGGGTCACCCAGGGCCAGGGTTTTCACGGCAAGGGGGGCGCACTCGATTACTCGGATATTATCGGCAGGGCCTATGGAGAACGGATCGGTGAATATGAGATCTATGAGCCGACTGTCGAAGATATGGTGATGTACGCATTCAAGAGAGAAACGCAGATCGTATTTCCCAAAGACAGCTTCTTTATAGCATTCAAGATTAACGCAAAGAACGGTTCCAGAGTCCTCGAGGTGGGCACGGGAAGCGGCGCCCTCACCTATATCCTCTCTCACGCTGTAGGCCCTGAGGGGAGCATCGTTAGCTTTGAGCAGGAAGAAAGACACTACAGGAACGCAAAAAAGAACATAGAGAAATACGGGGAATGGGCCAATGTGGAACTTAAGAACGGGGATGTAAACGAATACTCCGATGGCGGATTTGACGCGGCATTCATCGATGTGCGCGAACCCTGGACGTGCCTTGATAAGGTGAGAAGTCTCATGAGCCAGGGGGCTTACGTAGGTATGATCGTTCCAACGGCCAATCAGATTTCAGAGCTGCTCAAGGCATTGGAGAAGGGCTTCGGTCAAATCGAAGTCATGGAGATCATGCACAGAAAATACAAAACGGTGGCTGAAAGGGTGCGCCCGCAGGACAGAATGATCGCCCATACCGGTTACCTCGTATTCGCCCGCAAGATAGATCCGTTATAGTATCACAAACTTCTTTACGTATTCGACGATCTCCTGGGGATCGTCCATCACCCGGAATATCTCCAGGTCTTCTTTGCTGATCTTGCCTGTGTCGAGCTGGTTCGTTTTCATCCATTCTATGAGGCCCGTCCAGTAGGAAGATCCCACAAGTATAATAGGGAAAGGCTTCATCTTCTTTGTCTGTACCAGAGTAAACGCTTCAAAGAACTCGTCGAGGGTGCCAATACCTCCGGGCATGACGATGTAGGCCATTGCGTACTTCAGGAACATGACCTTTCTGACAAAGAAATATCGAAAGCTTAACCTGATCGTGGAGTACGGGTTGGGTTTCTGTTCGTAGGGCAATTCTATGTTTATGCCGACAGATTTTGCCCCGCCTTCCTTTGCGCCTTTGTTTGCCGCCTCCATGACGCCCGGGCCGCCTCCGGTAATGATATTGAAGCCGTTTTTCGCAAGCGTCCTTGCAAGTTCGACGGTATGCTCATAGAGCTCGTCTCCCTTGTGGCACCGCGCACTCCCGAAGAATGTAATAGCAGGTTGGATCTCCGCGAGATTCTCGAACCCCTCCACAAACTCAGCCATAATATGAAAAAGCCTCCATGACTCTTTGAGGGTCATATCGTCGAGCACGTATTGTTTTTCCATGGACTCCTCTCCTCTCGGGAACTAGTTACCCGTCTCTTTCAGGGCTCGCCTTCGGCGAAATAATCTCAAAATTCGTAATGCGGGACCCGAGGCTCACGTCTCAGACAGACCGTGCCATCCGTGGGCAAGGTAAAAAAGGCTTGGCATCAAGACGCCGACACCATCCGTTAACCATATATCGCAAGGGCTTCCGACATTATTTCTTGAGATTTTCTCTACCCACATATATTATGTAGATACGAAAGCGATGTCAAACGAAAACTCATGGGCCAAATATTGATCGGGACGAGCGGATTTTCTTTCGATGACTGGGTGGGAACGGTCTATCCCCAGGGCATAAAGAAGCACGAGATGCTGCCTTACTACGAAAAGAGCCTCGGGTTCAGAGCCCTTGAGATCAACTATACCTACTATTCGATGCCTTCCGAAAGGACCATGGAGTCTTTTGCACAAAGGACATCCCGTGATTTTTCCTTTGTGGTCAAGGCGCACAAGACCATGACGCACGAAAGAACCGAGAACGTGAAGGAGGTCTGCCGACGCTTTAGAGCCGGTGTGGCGCCGCTTAAGACAAATCTCAAGGCATCGCTTTTCCAGTTTCCCTTCATGTTTGTTCCGAGCGATGAGAATGTCGGATACCTGCGCACGCTCAGAGAGGAATTAGCGGATTACGAATCAATCGTAGAATTCAGAAACGCCAGGTGGTCGGCAGAGCGTTACTGGGATATGCTGAAACAACTTGGCTACGGATACTGTATCGTGGACGAACCCAAGCTCAAGGGACTTCTTCCTTTCTCGCCGGTGCTTACGTCTCGCACGGGCTATTTCCGTTTTCACGGGAGAAACACTTCGTGGTTTAAGGAGCCGGTGGAAGTCCGCTACGACTACCTCTACTCGGAACAAGAACTGAGCCGGTTCGTTGCCCCTATCCAGGATATCGCCGCTCAGGCATCGACGACCTTTGTTTTTTTTAACAACTGTCATGCCGGAAAAGCGGCAAAGAACGCGATGATGATGGCGGAGCTACTCGATAAGAAACCGGGTGGTATCACGGGATGACCGGATGAGAATAGGGATTGATATAGGCGGGACAAAGATCGCCGCTGCCATCGTGGACCGGGGAGGCATGGTGACGCCTGTGCGGAGGATTCCGACTGAGACGCAAAAAGGGTACGACGGTGTAAAAGAGGACATAATCCGTCTGGTGCTTAAGACAATAAAGGAAGGCGGGGTCTCGCTGGACAGGATCGAGCAGGTGGGCATCGCTACGGCAGGCCAGATTGAAAAAGGGTCTCAAATGATACTCTTTTCTCCCAACCTCAACTGGCATAATGCGCCTCTCAAAGACGACATGGAAAAGACCTTCGGGATAGCAACATACGTGGAGAATGATGTGAACGCCGCCACTTACGGCGAATGGAAATTCGGATTGAAAGCGATACCGCGCGACGTTCTCGGTGTATTTATAGGCACCGGCATCGGTGGAGGTCTGATCATTGACGGAAAGCTCTATCGGGGTTCTTCAAATGTGGGCGCTGAAGTGGGCCATACGATCCTCAATCCGTACGGATACCGGTGCAATTGCGGCAACAACGGCTGCTTCGAAGCATACTGCGGGGGCTCCTACGTTATCGACAGGGTAAAACACAGGATTGAAGAGGGCTATAAGGGCAGGATATTCGATCTCATCGGTGGAAACACCGAGCGTCTCAATACCGGCCTCGTGGAGGAAGCGTATATGCTTGGGGACGATCTGTGCAGGGAGATCTGGCAGGAGGTCGTTGAATATTTCGGCGCCGCCATGGCAAGCCTCGTAAATCTCTTGAACCCGGAGATTGTGGTGCTCGGAGGCGGCGTGATTTACGGGACAAAGCACCTCATCACCGAGATGGAGGCGGTCCTGAAGAAGAGGGCCCTGTCCGCGTCGCTCGCAGGCTTGAAGATTGAACGGGCAAGCCTCGGGGAAGAAGCAGCCATCCTGGGTGTAGCATACATCAACGAATAGGAGCCCCGAATGAATAATGAGATTTTCAGGGAGTACGATATCAGAGGAAATGTTGAGAAAGACTTAACCGATGAAACGGTAACCAATATCGGGAGGGCCTACGCTGCCTATATGGCCGCACGGGGAAAGAAAGTCGCGTCTGTGGCCCGCGATTGCAGGCTCTCTTCCGAACATTACCGTGATCTGCTCGTCGCCAGCATGGTCGAGAGTGGGCTCAACGTAATAGACGTGGGGCTCGTACCCACAGGTCTTTTCTACTATTCGCTTTTCAACCTCGATGTTGAGGGCGGCATCATGATTACGGGCAGTCACAACCCCCCTGAGATGAACGGTTTTAAAGTGGCTTTCGAAAAATCTACAATCTTCGGCGAACAGATCCAGGAAATAAGAAGAATCATAGAAAAGAAACGATTTGGGACGGGCAAGGGAGCGTACAGACAATATGCGAACATCGTACCCGATTACTATGAGTTTTTGCGGCGTAACATAAAACTCAACAAACGTTTCAAGGTCGTTCTCGACGCAGGCAACGGCACAGGCGGCGTGATAAGCGCGCCCATCATGAGGGAGATGGGGCAGGACGTGGTCGAGCTTTTCTGCACCATGGACGGTCGTTTTCCGAACCACTTTCCCGACCCTACAGTGGAGAGAAACCTCGATGTGCTGAGAAAGACCGTGTTGGAAAAAAAGGCCCACGTGGGTATCGGCTACGACGGCGACGCAGACAGAATAGGTGTGATAGACGAGAAAGGTAACATTATCTGGGGCGATTACCTCATGATAATTTTCGCGCGGGACATCCTCAAACAGAGCAGGGGCGCCTACTTCGTTTCCGAAGTCAAGTGCTCCAGGAACCTTTTTGAAGATATAGAGAAACACGGAGGTAAGCCCGTCATGTGGAAGGCGGGCCACTCTCTCATCAAACAAAAGATGAAGGAGACGGGCGCCTTGATGGGAGGGGAAATGAGCGGCCACATCTTCTTTGCGGACAGATTCTTCGGATACGATGACGCAATCTACGCGTCGCTCAGGTTTCTCGAAATTATGGAGCACGATCAGAGGCCGGTGTCGGAATTCTTGAGCGACCTGCCGAAGATGTACTCCACGCCGGAAATACGGATCGATTGTCCCGACAATGTGAAGTTCGAGATTGTACGAGACCTCACCCGATATTATAAAACAAGATATAAGGTCATCGATACCGATGGTGTACGCGTGACCTTCGACGACGGCTGGGGGCTCGTCCGGTCTTCGAACACACAGCCCATCCTTGTGCTCAGATTTGAAGCATCCACGGAAGAAGCGCTCGAGAGGATTGAAACTATGGTCACGGATGACTTAAAGCGAGTAATGAAGGAACATGGCGCGTAGACAGGCAGGACCACAACTCGTGACCTTAATTCAGGACCTCCTATGTTGAAAATCCCCAATCATATTCTGAAACCGGCGCGCTATACAGGCATCGAGCCTCACAGGATCATGAAAGACGTAAAGGACGTGGAGGTGAGGTTCGCCCTGTGTTATCCCGATGTCTATGAGATCGGCATGTCCTATTTCGGCCATTTTCTCCTCTATGAAGTCGCCAACAACGTAGAGGCGGTATGGTGCGAGCGGTGTTTTGCCCCCTGGATCGACGAGGAGAAGCACCTCAGAGAACACAACATTCCACTCTCTACCCTGGAATCAAGAACGCCATTGAGCGCCATGGATATGGTGGGGTTCTCCCTTACCTACGAACTGAATGTGTCGAATGTCCTCAATATGCTCGACCTCGGAGGCATCCGGATACGCTCCGACGAGAGAGAGGGGGGTCCTATTGTCGTGGGAGGCGGGCCCCTGATGCTCAATCCGAGACAGTACGAGCCCTTTTTCGACCTCATCGTTGTGGGCGAGGCCGACGAGCTGATCATCAAGCTGCTCAAAGCGATGAAGATGCTCAAGGGACTCGAAAGAACGGACGTAATAGAAGAATTGGGAAGGTTCGAGGGCGTCTATGCCCCGAGGTTTCCCCAAAAGACCGTAAACAGGGTCTATATGAAAGACCTCGACAAAACGTATCATCCTGCGCGCCCTCCCATACCCACGGTCGGCAGCGTTCATAACAGGTTAAACGTTGAGGTATCGAGGGGTTGCGCCAACGGATGCAGGTTCTGTCTAGCCGGATTCGGATACAGGCCGTACCGGGAACGCTCTTTGGGATGCGTCACGGACATTATTGATCAGGCTATGGCTACTACGGGCTACGAGGAGATTTCCCTTCTTTCCTTAAGCTCGGGCGATTACAGCGTGCTCTTCCAGGTCATCGATTATGTGAAGACATATCATCCCGGCGTATCCATCTCTCTTCCTTCGCTAAAAATAGGGAGCATCGGCGACAAGGAGATAGCCGCAATCGGTCATATAGCCAGAACGGGGTTTACCTTCGCCCTTGAGGCGCCCACACATGCGCTTCGCTTAAGGCTCAATAAGAACATTGACGTCGGACATCTGACGGAACAGCTACCCCTTCTCAAGAAATTCGGCTGGAGACGGTTAAAGCTCTATCTGATGGTCGGATTTCCCTGGGAAAAAGAAGAGGATCTTGTGGGTATCAGGGAACTACTCGCCCCTTTTCGCGAGGCAGGTATGGACATCAACCTCTCCGTCTCCCCCTTTATTCCCAAGCCTCATACCCCTTTTCAATGGCTCCCCATGGAGGACGAGGCCACACTCAACGAAAAGATGATGCTTATCAAGAGAGTCTTGAAAGGCAGAGGCGTAAAAGTCAATTATCGGGACACAAACGTGAGCACGGTGGAAGCCATCGTGTCGAGGGGCGATGAAAAAATCTCCGGACTCTTCGAGTTTCTGTCTAGGCGAGGTGCGAGGCTCGAAGCATGGAGGGAGTTCTTTTCACTCGGGCCGTACGAAGAGTGGTTTCGTAATAACGACATGGACATGAGTTCATATCTTGGTGCAAGAAACCACGACCAATCGCTGCCCTGGTCATTCGTTCAAATGGGCACGGAAGCGTCCTTTCTGGAAAAAGAGCTCGAGAAAGCGCAAACAGGGGAGGCAACGCCGGATTGTCTTAATGCCTGCGCGGGGTGCGGCCTTTCATGCGGAAAGAAGGGTAGCCCAATGCGCGTGGCAGGGCTGCGCCGTCCCTTAAGCCTCGATTCTTCGACTTCCGGCCGCTCTTTCCCCGCTTTGGAAGTAGGTGTGGCGCCCGCTGACGCGAGCCCACTGAGTTTAAGTCCTAAGCCTCATCGAAGGTTTACCTTCCGCTATACCAAGTGCTCTGATGCCCGCTATATAGGCCATATTGACACGATGAACATTCTCTTAAGGGCGATACGGGCGGCAGGCATAACAATCAACACTCACGGGAAATACCATCCTCTGCCCAAAATTGCGCTTTCCGACGCCCTGCCCATCGGCATCGAAAGTACGTGCGAGCTCATCGAGATTGAGACCGCGCAAGACGTGGCTCAGGACCCGAAGACACTCGAGAAGATAAACCGTGCCATGCCGCTCGGCATGAAAGTGAAAGACGTTGTTGAAGGGGCTTTAACGGATATGGTAAAAGAATACATATTCCTTCTCGTGACCGAAAAGGATATGGCGCGGGAGTTTGTCCCGTGGAAGCGCAGCAAATCAAGGTTCTTCTATCTCTGGAGAGGGAAAAAGGTGAAAAACCTGGGGGCACGCGGCACATTTGAACGGATTATAAAGGTAGAGGCCGGCAGGATTTATGACGTCTGAACTGATTATTAATGTAACCTTTAATGAGACGAGAATAGCCTTTCTTGAAAACGGGGTCATCGTCGAGTTCTTCATAGAGAAGAAGAACGATCACAGCATGGTCGGCAGTATCTATAAGGGCAAAGTGGTAAGGATCGTTCCCGGCATGGACGCGGCGTTTGTGGATATCGGTCTTGAGAAATCAGCCTTCCTCTATGTCGGTGACATCATTCTCGACAAAATGATGTATGAAGACTACGATGATTCTGATTATCGGATAGAGCGCGGTGAGCGTATAGAAGGGGTGCTTGAAGACGGACAGGAGCTCATGGTCCAGGTCTCGCGGGAGCCGATCGGTCAAAAAGGAACCCGGGTCACTTCCAAGATAACCTTGCCGGGAAGGCTTCTTGTGCTCATGCCGGCTACAGATCATATCGGGGTGTCCCGCAGGATAGAGGACGAGGAGGAGAGAAAGAGACTTGCTGCGCTTTTAAAGCAGCTGTGTCCGCCCGGCTATGGAATCATAGCCCGCACCGCCTCGGAAGGAAAGGCTGCCGAGGAGCTCGGCTCCGACCTCAACTTTCTGCTGAGAATCTGGGAGAGCATTCAAGAAAAGGCAAAAGGCCAGCGCGCGCCTGCGATTCTGCATCAGGAGATGGGCATCATCTTCAGAGTCATCCGGGACGTGCACTCCCACAATCTAAAGAGGATCATCGTCGATGACGAGTTTGTTTACAGTAAACTCGAACAATTCATCAAAGAGTATCTGCCTGAAGAAGGATGCGAAGTGGTGCTTTTTAATGAAAAAGACCCGATCTTTGAGGTATACGGCATTGAGATCGAGGTGGCGAAACTCCTGCAAAAGAAGATATGGCTCAAATCCGGCGGGTACATCGTACTCGATTATACCGAGGCCCTGACGGTCATCGATGTCAATACGGGCAAATACCTGGGCAGGAAAGACCTTGAGGATACCATACTGAGAACGAATCTTGAGGCGGTCAAGGAGATCGTCTATCAGATAAGGCTCAGAAATATCGGGGGTATCATCGTAATTGATTTCATCGACATGGAGAGAAAGGAATCGAGGGAGACGGTCTTTCAGACGCTTGTGGAAGCCTTAAAAAAAGACAGAATCAAAACGTTTGCATATCCGATAAGCGAGATTGGTGTGGTTCAGATCACAAGAAAGCGTACCAGACACAACATAGTGAGCCTTCTCTCGGAAACGTGCCCGAACTGTGAAGGCTCAGGCTACATCAAATCAAGGCACACTGTCTGTTATGAGGTCTTAAGAGAGCTGACGAGCGCGTGTAAGAAGGGTGAAGGGAAGATAGTGAACATTCACCTGTCCCCTGAAGTCGCAGACCTTCTCTACGAAGAGGAAAAGAACTCCCTGGAATATATCGAGAGCACGTACAAGACCAAAGTCAATCTCATCGCCGATCCGGCATACAGTGTTGACAAGTTCAGCCTTGAAGGAGTGAAGTGAATCAACCGACCGTGTTATCGGCCGTCACCAACCCGCCATGAAACAACGCTTCTTATCACCGGCAAAGGTGAACCTCATCCTCAAGGTATTATCCAAACGACCGGACGGATACCACAATATTTTCAGCCTGGTAGACCCTATTTCACTCTACGATACGATCACCATCGAAGAGCTCGATTTCGACCACATTATCGTTAAAGACGACAAAGGGATCCTGCCCGAAGACGAACAAAATACCATGTTCAGGGCCGCAAGACTCTTGAAACAGACCTATTCGATCCGCCAAGGAGTCCGTATTTACGTGCAAAAACAGATACCCATCGGGAGCGGTCTCGGTGGACCGAGCAGCGATGCGGCCACCGTTCTCAAGGCCCTCTCGACTCTGTGGAGCCTTCCGGTCTCGCATGAAGAATTAATGGCACTGGGCAAAAAGGTGGGGGCCGACGTGCCCCTCTTTGTATTCGGCAAGTCGTGCATCATGGAGGGCATCGGTGACATCATAACCCCCGTTCATCTGCCTCCCCTCTTTTATGTTGTGGTCTATCCGGAGGCCGTCATATCAACGAAAGAGGTCTATGGGAAGCTAAAAATCGTGTTGACAAGAGACGAAAATAATATTAAATTGATGGGTAATTTCAAAAACATAGGTGATATTGCGGGTAGTCTGGAAAATGATCTTGAACAAATCGGAATAACAATGTGTCCAAAAATCAGGACTATCAAAGATAGATTAAAAGAAGCCGGGGCTCTGGGTTCTTTGATGAGCGGGAGTGGTTCGTCAGTCTTCGGGATATTTGCGAGTATGGAGGATGCGCGCAAGGCTTCCCGATTGATTGAAAACGTAGGCGCTGTTTTTACAACTCATAGTATATCAGCAGGGAGGGATGATATTTATGGAGATTACGGATGTTAAGATTATCATGATTAATGAAGATCGTGTAAAAGCCTACGCGTCGGTTGTCTTTGATAAGTGTTTTATTGTGCGGGATTTGAAAGTGATTCGAGGGGACGATAAACTTTTTGTCGCTATGCCGAGCAAAAGAATGAAGGATGGCACATACCGGGACACTGTCCATCCATTGAATAAAGAGACCCGACAGGTAATCGAGGCCAATGTACTGAAGGCTTACGAGAAAGTGCAAAATAAGGCGGATCCAGCAGGATAGAAGATTGGGGTGTCGTCAAGCGGTAAGACACAGGCCTTTGGAGCCTGCATTCGGAGGTTCGAATCCTCCCGCCCCAGAAATTATTGTTTGAGGAGACTTAAATTGGACAAACTCAGAATACTGACCGGAAATGCAAATCCGGAACTGGCGCAAAAGATCTGCAAGTTCCTCGGGGTGAGGCTTGGCAAGGCAAAAGTGAGCCACTTCAGCGACGGTGAAGTCCAGGTGGAGATCGACGAAAGCGTGCGCGGCATGGACACGTTTGTGGTTCAGCCCACGTGCCCGCCGGTGAACGAAAACCTCATGGAGCTTCTCGTCATGCTCGATGCATTGAAACGGGCTTCCGCGGGCAGGATAACGGTCGTTATGCCCTACTATGGGTACGCCCGCCAGGACCGGAAGGTTTTCCCCAGGACGTCCATCTCGGCGAGGCTCGTGGCGAACCTTATCACTGTGGCAGGCGCTTCGAGGATACTTGCTATGGATCTCCATGCCGGACAGATTCAAGGCTTCTTCGACATACCGGTGGATCACCTGTATGCGTTACCGGTCCAATTCAACTACCTGAAAAAGACGATAAAAGATGAGATCGTGGTCGTTTCCCCCGATGCAGGGGGCGTAGAAAGGGTCCGCGAGTTGGGCAAACGACTCAATGCTTCTATTGCGATCATCGATAAGAGGCGCGAAAAAGCGAATGTCTCGAAGGTGATGCACGTGATCGGCGACGTCAAAAAGAAGACGGCCATCCTCCTCGATGACATGATCGATACGGGCGGGACCATCGTTCAGGCGGCCGAGGCTATCATGAAAAGCGGCGCTCACGCCGTCTACGCGTGTTGTACCCACCCGGTGCTTTCAGGAAACGCCGTGGAAAGAATCATTCATTCTCCGCTTGCCGAGATGATCGCCACCAATACGATCCCTCTCTCGGAAGAAGCCAGGAAATCAAAGAAGATAAAGACGCTCGATGTCTCGCCCGTTCTCGGTGAGGCTATCAAGCGGATTCATAACGACGAGTCAGTCAGTTCATTATTTATATAGGTTTCAGGAGGATTATCAATGGAGCAAATATTAATCAAGGCAGATAAACGGGATGCGAAGGGAAAAGGAGTGGCAAGAAAACTCCGCAACGAAGGAAAGATACCCGGCGTGTTGTACGGAAGGGGGCTGGAGCCTGTTTCCATCACTATCTCAACAAAAGATTGGGAACGACTGGGAAAACAGATGCGCAGAAACGCGATTCTCAATATGGAGCTTACCGGCGGTAAGACCGTGGAGAACAGGCCCGTTATGGTGAAGGAAGTCCAGAGAGGATTTCTCGGGGATAAGATCCTCCATATCGATTTTCTCCAGGTCTCAATGGAAAGGACTATCGAGGTCGAAATTCCCATTCATCTCAAGGGAAAATCCAAGGGTGAGATTGATGGCGGAATCATTGAAATGCACTTGAGGTCCATGAAAGTCGAGTGTCTGCCCACGCAGATTCCTGAGGAGATCGCCGTAGATATATCGGAACTCGAAATCGGCGATTCCTTCCACGTGAGTCAGATCTCGATCCCGGGCGTAAAACTTCTCGAAGGCCCCAATGTAGCCATCGTAACGGTCATTCCGCCGGTTGTGGAAGAGAAACCGGTCGTTGAAGAAGCTGCAGCCGCTGAGGAAGGCGAAGAGAAGGCAGAAGACAAGAAGGAAGACAAGAAAGAGGAAAAGAAGGAAGACAAGAAGGGATAGAGGTTTTTTTGTACTTACTGTGTGGTCTCGGAAACAAGGGTTCCGAATACGTGCATACGAGACACAACATCGGCTATCTCGTTATAGACCGCTTTTCCGAACGATTTAATATCCCTCTCAACAAGAAACAGTCCGGGTGCAGGATCGGGCTCACGCAGGGCCTGATCCTCGCAAAACCCGAAACTTACATGAACCTCTCTGGAGAGCCCCTCTCAAAGCTCATACAAAAGATGAATATCGACATTGCCGATCTCGTGCTCATCCACGACGATCTCGACATGGAGTTCGGCAAGGTGCGCATTCGGTGGAACGGAAGGGACGGCGGGCACAAGGGTGTCCGGTCCGTTATAGAACGCTTAGGCTCGGCTGAGTTCCATCGGATAAAGATAGGAATCGGAAGAAATCCGGCCATGGCAGCCGAGGAATACGTCTTGAGACGGTTTGAGAGAGAGGAACTCGAGGCACTTAACGAAGCCCTCGATACCGCCGCTGAAGCCCTCAATACGTTCGTCCGTGACGGCAGCGCCAGGGCTATGAGCATCTATAACCGGAAAGGGCAGGAGTAAGCGACACGGAAACGGGAAGGCAATCGGCCCTGCGGTATCTGTTTCAGATATTTGCCTGTGGCCATTACCCCCACAGGTCAGGCGCGAAAAATATGGTGTGAGTATGAGTTTTAGCTGCGGTATTATCGGCCTCCCTAATTCGGGTAAATCGACGATCTTCAACGCGCTCACTGCGCTTTCGGTCCCCTGTCAGCCCTATCCATTCTGTACTATCGAACCGAATGTCGGCGTGGTGCCGGTACCTGATGACAAGCTCGCAGGTCTCGCAGCTATCGTGAGACCGGACAAGGTGGTGCCCACCACCATAGAATTTGTCGATATCGCAGGCCTCATCAAGGATGCCCACAAGGGAGAAGGGCTCGGCAACAAATTCCTCGCCCACATCAGAAATGTAGATGCTGTCGCCCACGTTGTACGCTGTTTCGGAACTGAGAATGTTCCCCACGTCTACGCACATACGGATCCAGTACGCGATATCGACATCGTGGAAACGGAGATCGTCATTTCAGACCTCGAGATCGTCGAAGAGAGGCTCAAAAAGATCGAAAGGCTTGCAAAGATATCCAAGGAAAAGAACCAGGCTGAGCATGACATGCTCATGGAAGTCAGAGAAGTGCTCGAGAAAGGCTCGTTCATCGATAACGATCAGTACGACGAAAATAAAAGGCAGCTTATTCGCTCCTTCAACCTCATCGCGTCAAAGCCCCTTTTCTATGTGGCGAACATCGATGAAGGCCGGCTTGATAAAACACCGATTCGCGAATTGGAGGACCTCGCGCGCAAGAGAGGCCGAACGGTCGTCTACATCGCGGGCAAGCTCGAGCAGGACATCGCTTTGCTCGAGGATA
>DATKMQ010000125.1 GCA_035541755.1 Syntrophorhabdaceae bacterium | reverse complement strand
CGGATAACGATAGTTCTCTGTTTCGTAGCGGGTACTCCTCCCTGTCATACAGTTATTAGTCAAATGGTCGTTTAGGAAATCTTTTCTCATGAAGGCATCGCAAGCCTCCGCACAATGTCTCCGGGTCTGCTCACCACCTCCTTTTAGCTAATAAGCTGTAAAGCTGTTGGCCTGCCACTTGTCGAGCCTTCCCCGTCATACCCATATAATGCAATCGAAGCTGCCGAACTCATTTGTCCATCGCTCCGTGACGTTTGGATCATCGTGCCCTTTACCATCAACTATAAAGCGGTATTCGTAGACCCCTGGTTCCAAGTACAAAATCCTTTGCCACATGCCCGGTGTCTTGCTCCTCTTGTCCCGCCTGAGAGGATGAGAACGCGTATTCCCGCCATTGAAAGTACCGGCGAGATGCACACTCTTCGCTCCTGGTGCATGAAGCTTGAAGGTAATGCGCTTTTTCGTGTTCTTTTTTGCGCTATTCATCTCTCTTCTTACGCAGCTGCTACATTTTCACCACTTGTGCGGTATTGTCCGCATCCTGTCGTGTTCAATCCCTTCGATGGCTCTGGAGACATCGACGCAAGCCCTCTACATAAGGATCGCGCTCCTGAATGGGACTCAGGGTCCGCCCTTCTGCCTGTGAGAACACAGGTTTTAGCCACCTGTCGAAACATACCAACGTTAACACGAGAATTTTATGTAACTTCCCAGCGACAGTCTCTTCTCCGTTTCCTCTCCCGCAATGGAAAGGTGTGCTTGTTTCAGTATAATCTGAAGCCAGCGGGATCCGTTTCATTAACCCATGACGGTAGGTGCGGTGCATGTATTTAGTCCTCCATGTTTAGTCTTAAGAAAAGCTCTCCGCTGCGCACCTGATAAATCACAATAAGCCTTCATTATCTGCACCAAGAAAGCCATCTACAGAATGATACGACAAGCGCTAACTCACGTCTGTCGCAAGACCAACAATTATTTTGTAGTACTTTCATGCAGGCGAGCCTGTGGTCGTTTTTACTACAGAGATTGAAAAAGCAAGGCTAAACAAATCAATTTTCGGCGTTAGGGCGCGCAGCGCGTTACGTTCTGGGGAGCACTGGCCATGGCGGTGACCGCGGGCGTCGGGGCTCTTTTCTGAAGGGCATGGAACTTTAGCCGCAGTTAACTCCCTAATCGAAGTGCTGTCTGAGCTCTTTCTTCTACCTGCAAGGGGCCGGATCAGTACTCAGTCTGAGCTATAAGTGTCTTCTCTGCCTGAAGGCACAATACAGACCAGGAATACCCACGCCTCAAGGGGCCCGCAGCCGAACATGATCGAAGGAAGGGCCTGCTGACTCCTGATTCTGCAATGCGTACTCTTTGTTAAGAGGGTGTGCGACCGACGGCTAGTCCATAGCATGTGCGAGCCTTATACTGTATTCATACCGTGATCATTGTGGTGCACAATTCAGTCAAAGGAGAAATCTATGAGAACAAAAGTGGGTTTGTGGATCGATCATGGGAGGGCCATTATCGTGACTGTTACGGACAAAGGGGAAGAGATAGGGCTGATAATATCGAGAGTTCAAAAACAGCCCCGCCGTTCCGGCGATTCCCCCCTCAAGGGGCCTTATGAACCTCACCATGTACAGGCGCAGGATAGCCAACAGAGAGCACTTACGGGACATCTTAACATTTACTACGATGCCGTCATTGCATCTATTCGCGATGCAGAGTCCATCGTAATATTTGGTCCCGGTGAGGCGAAGGGCGAACTTAAAGAACGTCTTGAAAAACACGGCCTCGGCGGACGTATTGCAGGTGTTGAAACAGTCGACAAGATGACGGACCGTCAGATTACGGCGAAAGTTCGACGGTACTTTCCAAAATAGGGTCCGGCAGTAGGATCCGCGTACGATTCCTTAACGTCTAGAGGAAACAAGGCCTCGTTGCCAACGGCAACAATAATGCTTATATTTATGTATTGGCTGCAGAACAGCACAACACTTAAGGGCCCTGGTAGAGGATGAGCCGCAATGCGTCAGGAAGGAGCAGTTCCAAAAAGAATGTGTGCACGAGAGATTGCATAAGGCGCTGGTAGATCTTGTGTTATATACAACCACCGTAGCATAGTGCAGATTCCTAAAACAAAGAAGGGAGTGCGAAGCAATGAAGGTTAAACCGTTACAGGATAGAGTGGTTATCAAGAGGCTCGAGGAAGAGGAGAAGACAAAAGGGGGGATCATTATTCCGGATGCCGCTAAGGAGAAACCCCAGGAGGGCCGTGTGGTCGCGGTCGGCAGCGGTAAAATGACGGAGAAGGGTCAGAGAGTGGCGCCTGAAGTAAAGGCGGGAGACAAGATCCTGTTCGGCAAGTACTCGGGAACGGAGATCAAAATTGACGGCGAAGAGCACCTGATCCTCAGGGAAGAAGACATACTCGCAATAATCAAAGATTAGGAGAGAAGGAGATACCATGGCAAAAGATATTCTGTATGACCAGAAAGCAAGGGAATCGCTCCTCAGAGGGGTAAACGCACTTGCCGATGCCGTAAGAGTTACCTTGGGACCCAGGGGAAGAAACGTAATGGTAGACAAATCATTCGGCTCTCCGACCGTCACAAAAGACGGTGTGACCGTGGCCAAAGAGATCGAATTGGAAGACAAGTTCGAGAACATTGGCGCCCAGATGGTAAAGGAGGTAGCGAGCAAGACTTCCGATGTCGCCGGTGACGGCACCACCACAGCCACGGTGCTCGCCCAGGCCATTTACAGGGAAGGAACAAAACTGGTGGCTGCCGGGAATAGCCCTATGGAGCTGAAGCGGGGTATCGAAAAGGCGGTCGAGGTCGTTGTCGAGGAATTGAAGAGGCTTTCCAAACCGACGAAGGACCAGAAAGAGATCGCCCAGGTAGGAACGATCTCGGCAAATAACGACGAGACGATCGGCAACATTATCGCCGAGGCTATGGGCAAGGTCGGAAAAGAGGGTGTCATCACCGTGGAAGAAGCGAAGAGCATGGAGACCACGCTCGACATCGTTGAGGGTATGCAGTTCGACAAGGGCTATATCTCTCCTTACTTTGTCACGAACCCAGAAAAAATGGAGGTTGTCCTCGAGGAGCCGGTCATCCTCATCAACGAAAAAAAGATCAGCAGTATGAAAGACCTTCTGCCCGTTCTGGAGCAGGTTGCAAAGATGGGAAAGACCCTTTTGATCATATCTGAGGACGTGGAAGGCGAAGCCCTGGCAACCCTCGTGGTAAACAAGTTGAGGGGGACCCTGAAGGTCGCCGCGGTCAAGGCGCCGGGGTTTGGCGACAGAAGAAAGGCCATGCTCGAGGATATCGCCATTCTTACCGGTGGGCAGGTAGTATCTGAGGAACTCGGCATTAAACTCGAGAGTATCAGCGTAAAGGATCTCGGTTCTGCAAAGAGAATCGTAATCGATAAAGACAACACGACTATCGTAGATGGTGCCGGCGAAAAGAAGGATATAGAGGCTCGAGTAAAACAGATAAGAACCCAGATCGAAGAGACCACCTCCGACTATGACCGTGAAAAGCTCCAGGAAAGGCTCGCGAAACTGGTGGGTGGCGTGGCCGTTATTAATGTGGGTGCCGCGACTGAGACGGAGATGAAGGAGAAAAAAGCTCGTGTTGAGGATGCTCTCAACGCAACGAAGGCAGCGGTCGAGGAAGGTATCATCCCCGGCGGCGGCGTCGCCTTTATCAGGGCTATTGACAAACTGAATACTCTCAAACTCGAAGGGGAGCGACAGTTCGGCGTGCAGATCGTCAAGAGAGCCCTGGAAGAGCCGACGAGATGGATCGCGCTCAACGCCGGACATGACGGCTCTATCGTCATCGACAAGGTGAAGAACGGTAAAGGCGGATTTGGTTTCGACGCGGCCAAGGAAGTCTACGTTGATGACATGCAGGAGGCGGGTATCATCGATCCGACCAAGGTTGCCCGCAGTGCACTGCAGAACGCTGCTTCCGTGGCAGCCCTGCTTTTAACGACGGAAGCCATGATCGCAGAGAAGCCGAAGGAAAACGCTCCAGCTTACCCGCCTATGCCTCCGGGAGGTGGCATGGGAGGCATGTACTAACCGGCAAGTCCTATAGAAATGAGCCAGCAAAGGGGGACGCCGCGGTCCCCCTTTGCTTCTCAGAACCTCTGGCCTAACCCGATATCCGTTTTTAAAGCCTTCACTTCCGTACTATGACCTTTATTCCCTATTTTCCCGGTCATCTGTTTCATTGTTGCAGTGTCCGCCACAGGGTCAGCGAAAGAAAGCAGACCCGAATATGGGCTTGGGTCCGGTCTTCTTTTTGATGAAAGATCCGCCGCCATGCCCAGATCTTTTGCGGTGCGGAAGGCATCTTCAACTTCGGTCAGCTGGATGTACGTGTCCCAGAGGGTCTTGGGATCAGGTTCCATCCAATTGGTACGCAAGGATATAAGTGCCTCCTGTTTCCAGTGCCCACGCGTAGCCGACGCGTTTGATATCAACGGTAGCCTACGACGGAGGCTCCTCTTCTTTTTTCAAAGTGTTTCAGCTCTCGCGGCGAGATATAATCAAATCTTGTTGATGGAGAAAAGAAAGGCGTATCCTAATTGAGAGCAGTTAAATCTCAATATATCCCCTGTGGCCAGCAGGGAAGAAAGGATACGCCCGTGAAGAATGATGAACCTTTCGACGAGAAAAAGCAAGTGGAAGAAAGCCATTGTTGCGGTGGCGCGGATGCTGATCAGGCGCTATCGGGCCTGTCTCATATCCGGCACGCCCTACGTCATCGTGTCGCTGCGTAGTAGATGAACGGATACTGGAGCGGGTTACGTGATCGAAGTCGGCGAAGGATACGTAGAGGAGATCTTCTGTTCTGGCAAAGGGATGCGCTGTTGGACAGCATGGTTCACCCTTGTGCACCGGATCCGAGTTAGCCGCGGGTATCATCTCTCGCTGCATACTGAAGGCAAAGGTTAGTAAGCACGGAAACACTTCCGACCGGAGCGACTATGACTGATTTCGCAAAAAGGTCATCTTCGTTGAAATCGTGAGATTTATGTGCCACGGAGTTTTTTTAGGAGAAACGGCTGCCCGCTGGTCAGCGCGCAGTTTAGGTCTACTTTCCGAATTCTCCTAACTCCATGATAATAGGCCGTACCGCAAACTGACTCGTTTGTGTACTACACAACCGAGCCCCAGGATGGGGCGACGGCGGTTCGAACGGGAATGCGCTTGGGTGAACTTATCGCGCTTCGGGCTAACGACATTGATTTCGAGAAAGGTTTTATCAGAGTGGACGAATCTATCTCCTTGAGGGACTTGGGGACACCGAAAAACGGTTGTTCCAGACTCGTGCATATGTCCAGACAGCTCACACAGGTCCTCGCAAATTACCTGCTCGAGATTGAAAAACTGAGGATCAAGAATCGCTGGAAAAAGGCGCCGGAGTGGCTGTTCTTCAATCGCAGTGGCAACTTTATCGATCCCGACGACTACCGGGAACGCGTCTACAAGGAAATTTTCAGAAAGGAAAACGAACGGCGTCAGGCTGAAGGCAAGCCTCCTCTTCGTAGAATCACGCTCCACCAGCTTCGCCATACGTTCGCATCCAGTTTGATTAAACGGAGGGAGCACCTGGATTACATCATGAAACAGATGGGGCATTCATCGATTCAGGTCACCATTGATTTGTACGGCCATCTGCTGCCGCTGGATAACCGCGAGGCAGCCGACAAACTGGACGATCCGGATCTGGACCTGCACCTGCCTGCACCCCAGCTACACCCTGAGGCGGTTTTCCACAAAAAAGAGGGGCAGGAAAATTCTCCTAACCCCTCGGTTTTATTTGGTTGCGGGGGCAAGATTTGAACTTGCGACCTTCGGGTTATGAGGGATTTCCGGTCGCTTCCCCGTTTCCAATAAAATCATGAACTTGCAGTTGTCTTAGTAGCTTATATACCACGTCTCCATGTCCATGTCCACCATCATTGCCATGTTTTTCAAATTTTAGGGTACAGTTTGGGGTACAGTAATTGTCGTCTTCTCTGATCAATTTTCGCGAGCTCGTGCTGCAGTCGTATCGTGTCTTCGCCAAGCTACCTGGCTTCTTTCTCCATCGTTGTTATTTCTTTATAGAGGTCGCTCACCCTTTTGCCCTTAAACATTTCTTTTCTTATTTTTGTGTAGTCACCATGTCCCGATTCGTGCTGTAACATAAACCTAGTCGCGTTAACCAGCCCTATCCTTTCAACTAATGCGTCCCACCCTGCCTTTCTCAGATTGGCGCCACTCAAGGTCTTTGGCTGAGCCTTAAGCATTTTTGAATACCTCCTTCACAACAAATTCCAGCGGACCGCACACTTGCAACACAAGATGACATTTCCCTTGCTTAGCCTTTCTTATCACGCTATCATCACACGTAATAAAATAAGCCGCCCCGCCTGACTCGGCACAGGCCAGGTGTAGCGCATCGATTGGGTCGATGCCTGCGCCTTCAAGCACTGTCGCCCGCTCCTTAATAGCCTTGTTTAGCCTTAGCCATTTTCCTGCAATTGAGAAATAACTTGAAACTCGCTCTCGACGCTCAATGAATGGGTTACGGCTGTTTTCATAGCTGAGAACCGAAGAACCTATAATTTCCATGTCACCTTTTACAGTTCTGTCAATTATCGAAAGAAAGGCTTCCGTTTCGAGCTTTATCCGGACCTGATCTTGGTCATCAAATGGTCTATTGTACACACTTGTGTCAAGATACGCCACCAGTTTGTTCCCTTTCAACGGCTCCCCCTATCCAGGTCCTGTGCTCTATTACATTAGACCAATTCGGTCTCAGTTTTCAATTGGTTTGAAGGCTGGCACAATAAGCTGGATAGAGAGATAGCCGCATTCTCAAATCGGTGAAGAACCGGTAACGGTTCTCTTTTTTCCTCTGCGACAGAGGGTGTTGCGCGGGGTCAATCTTGCATCGATGGTGTGGAGATAACGCACCACTGGAGTCTGCGCGTGCAATGTTTTGAAAGATCTGACAGAGTCTACTTGAATACTTTTGCGCTGCAGTGCTCACAGTAGAAATAGATATTGCGTCCATCAGATAATGTCAGCAAACCTCTTCGTTCCCGGTCGATGGTCCATCCACCGCGGTCGCCGTTTGCGAACACCACATTACCCCGTAGCGTAGCACCTCGACATATCGAGATCGTGACCGTATTCTTTATAACTCACGCGTCGAGCACGGCGAAAGAACTCCTGCACGTCTTTTTTGGTGAGCACGAACTTTGAGCATACCTCCGGTGTTACATCAGAACTGATATTTTCAGAGTAAGCCCCAGAAGGGAAGCCATCGATCCACGAGAACGTGGTCAAGCGGCACTTCAACACTGCCCTGGAGAAAGCGAAGCTGCGCCGAGTCTCTTTTCACAGCATTCGGCATAGCAACGCCAGCATGAGAATCCGCAATGGACAGAACATCAAGTATATCCAGCAGCAGCTTGGCCATTCGAGCATCAAGGTGACGCCGGATATCTACGGGCATCCGTTCAACGATGCGGGCTTTGCACGGGAGCAAGTGGCGCTGCTGACGCTCTCGTTAAAGAAATTGCATCAGGGGTAGCAGCCAGAGTCTGTACTAAGACGGTCCCAAGTTATCAGATGTCATCCAATAACTGGTATGAGCAGACGATGTTAGCCGTGAAAGCCTCCAATTGTAATCGGTACTTAATTATTCCACCTAGCAGTAATGCATCTGTCCCACAGCACTGATTTTATGGGCTCTACGCTGTGGCTCATGTTACCTAACACAATCCACATTTATAGCTTACGGTATGGTAACATTGACGCATCTGTACAAGCGACATCGCTTGATTCTTCTATTCCAGGGTTGTTTCTTCGCGTCAAGTTACTTCATTTCATTACTGCTGAATTCAGAAGTGTCATTGTAGTTATGCATGTATATCGTTTTTCTGATCCGAAGTTGAGACTTGATTTTGGCATACCTCTGCACTTTGTTACACCTGTTACATGGGTGAGAAACATGGCAGCGGCGCATTACTGGTAGAAAGTGAGGATAGCGCGGAGGTCAGCGAGACGCCGCTTTATGGCCCACTCGCTCCATGTCCCCGGCGCCCTGCCGGCTTACTAGGTTATTGACAGAATACAGCGATGCACAAGAGAATCCCTCTATCGTCCCCTACTTCTACATCGCGAAGGCCATTTTTTGCCGTCCATATCAAACGCTCTTTTTTGTACTAGTCGGGCCTTACGTTGTAATAGATAGTTCCGTCAAGTCTAAGAAGTCTCTTTATGTGTTCAAGGAGATGCTGAAACCGGTCGTTCACATATAGAACCCTAGAATAGTCGGCAACAGGTCCAGGGTTTTTCCATTCAAGCGCTTTCTTGATTTCCTCTGGGGTCATACCGTCGGATATTTCCTTTTCTTCGGGGGTAAGCCGGCTTACCACTTCTTGAGGAGAGAGAGCTGAGATTTCCTTTACCCATTCTCTCTTCCTTTTTATGGCAATAACACCGGCGACCTTCGCCGAAAAATCAGAATCACAAAATAAGCCGTCATTCTTTCTGGACCAACAATGCTTGTGCTCAGCAAGAAAGTCATACTCCGTTCCAAACACTGCATCGCAGATATCTATGTCTTCTTTATTGTCGGCTTCCATAACTATGAGATTGATGTTCCTCTCGTCAGCCCCCCACTCAAACGCCCCTACTGCCTTACGCAAACTTCCCCTTATTTGATCTCTGGCCAATCCCGTTATATTTACCACCCCCAAATCACCGGCATAACCGAGAGTCAAATGAGACAACTCTATCTTTCCGGGAGCCCAAAACTTAACTTCGGCCTTTTGATTGTCCTCGCCAACAAAAAAGAAACTTTCTCCTTCCGGGGCAGACGCCGCTTTATCGCTTATGAATTTCATAAGCTTGGTCAGACCATCCTCCGCAAACTCGTCCGACAAGATGCAACTGTAGAATTTGCCAACCTTAATTTGTTTTGCCGTTTCCTTGATTTTCTGAATCATCTTTTCTTGTTTGTTTTCTCGTGCCAGCTTGGATAGGTCTTTCATCTGTATCCAATAGGTTTCTCACTGCCTGTCTAGTTGAGGCAGTACGTCGTATCTCTAGCTTCCCCGTTCCGACCGAGCGGACTGCCATCGACGGCCTTATCATCCATGGGTATTTATGTGCCTCTATGGCAGCTTACGCATCAATTCCTTTATGCAGGATGTTGAGCAAAGTCACACGATCATGGTGCTGGCCACGAGGAACTGTGAGCCTATCTCCTTTGCCAGAATGTCTGCAACCTGAGCAGCAGCACAGCCGCGTGCTTTTTCTGTTCGTCAGTCAGCTTCCGCTCCATGCCATGGAGCTTCGCAAACTCGACAAATTCTGTGAAGTATCCCTCGAACCTTTTTGTGCGCTGTCCCACGGGTGGTTCCGATCGATTCGGTGCTAAGTTTTCTCCAGGCCGTCCCCAAATAACATAGACGAACCTTTGAAGAAAACCCAAATAGGAAAGAAGCAGGGAAGTCGCCGCGTACAGCATGCGAGGCGGCATTTGGTCGTCTTCGTGAAGTCCGGTAAGCGCCGCAAGCACGTGTCCTTCATGCACGGAGCCCTTTCTCTCCAGGCGTCGCACCACCTTTTTTTCAACGGCCTCAACCTCACCTGGTTCGAGTCCGAGGACCTCGGCAAGGTCGATGGCGACGTCCGTATCATCCATGTAGAGGTACGCCGTGAGCCAGGGGAATTCCTCGTTGGG